>DLGS01000014.1 GCA_002482815.1 Bacteroidetes bacterium UBA7688 | reverse complement strand
AGCAGCACCTGCTAAAAAAGCAGCACCTGCTAAAAAGGTTGCTGCTCCTGCAAAGAAAGCAGCACCTGCTAAAAAAGTATCCGCTCCGGCTAAAAAAGCAGCTCCTGCCAAAAAAGTTGCAGCTCCAGCTAAAAAAGCAGTGCCAGCAAAAAAAGTTGCAGCTCCAGCAAAAAAAGCAAGTCCTGCTCCTGTTAAAAAAGCAGCTCCTGCTCCTGTTAAGAAAGCAGCGCCTGCAGCACCGGTAAAAAAACCTGTTGCCAAAGTAGCTCCAAAACCGGAACCAAAAGTAAAAGCGGAAAAACCAGCGAAAGCAGAAAAACCCGTTAAAGAACCAAAAGCGCCAAAAGCACCAAAAGTTCCCGTAAAAAAAGGTCCTTCCGTTTCTACTGTCAATAAAATACTTAAATCAATTGTAAACAATAGCAGCGGAACTCCTGTTCATCCGAGCAAACCAACTCCGGCTCCTGTCGGACGTTCTTTGCGTGATGACAAAAAACCACAGGTTATCGTGGCTCATCGTCGTTTGCAATCTGAACATACCGAGAAAAACGAAAACAAAGCATCATTCAACGAGTTTAACCGTTCCTTGCTGGACGAACAACCGGTGGTGACTTCTGTTGGAAAACGTTACAGCGATGATGATCTCACAGAATTCCGCGAAATCATCAACTCCCGTCTTGAAAATGCACGTAAAGAACTTGCTTACCTGCAAGGTTTGATTATGCGTAAAGATGGTGCCGGAACAGAAGATTCCGAAAACCGTTTCAACGCTGAAGATGGAAGTGGTGCTATGGAACGCGAAACTGTTTCTCAGTTGGCTGGCCGACAAATTCAGTTTATTTCCAATTTGGAGAAAGCATTGGTTCGTATCGAAAACAAAACCTACGGCGTTTGTCGCGTTACAGGAAAACTAATCGATAAAGCGCGTCTTCGTGCTGTGCCGCACGCTACATTGAGCATTGAGGCAAAAACAACAATGAAAAAATAATTTTAATCTATTCTGAAATTTGAAAACGCGCAAAGGTTCTTCCTTTTGCGCGTTTTTTATATAATAGTTTAACCCAAGTTTCACAGCAAAAATGAAAAACTTTTTGTGCAGCGCTTTATATTTGAGGTTAATATTATAGTTTGCATTCAAATCACAAAAATCAATTCTTTTTTTAATTAAATTCTATGAAAAAAGCAGTCCTTTTCCTTTCGGTATTTGCAGTATCAACAGGAACTTTTGCACAAAAATCTAAAGTTTATTCTGCAAAAGAATACATGGAAGATGGCGACATGAAAAAAGCAATTTCCTCCATTAATGAAGCAGTGGCAAGCGATGCTACAAAGGCAGATGGTGATGCATGGTTTACGCGTGGACAGATTTATGAAAAATTAGCCGAAACAGATCCGACTGCATTGGACGAAAGCACAAAATCATATTTAAAGGTGCTGGAAGTAAAACCCGGCTATGATAAAAACGCAATTGACAACAAACTAATCCGTATAGTATACAAATCCTACAATGCCGGTGTTGGCGCTTATGCAGGCGATGCGGATAAAGGCACCAAGCCAGATTATGAGGCGGCAATCAAAGCCTTTGATCAGGTAATCAGCATCCGTGAAATAAATGGCGGCAAACACTTTGCAGACAACAAAAAGCTGGACACTATTGCTGGCCAGGCTTTAAAATTCCAGGCATTTAGTGCTTATAATGCGCAAAAAACTGATTTGGCGCTTGCAAGCCTGAATAAAGCGAAAGCAAGCCCGATTGCACGTGATCCTTACATCTTTTCTACTTTGGTAGACTTGTATACTGAAAAGAAAGATGATGCCGCTGTGGAGAAAATCCTTACTGAAGCAAAAGCTTTATACCCTTCTAATGCAGAAATTTCTCGTCAGGAAATGAATTATTACTCACGCGCGGGTAAAACTGAAATCCTGGTTCAGAAAATGGAAGAGGCTGTAAAAACTGACCCTAACAATTCATTGTTGCAATACAACCTTGGTGTGCTATACGGCAGCCTTGCTAACCCTCTGGACGATAAAGGAAATCCAAAAGAGAAACCAAAAAATTCAAAAGACCTTGAAGCCAAAGCTGAAATGGCATACAAATTAGCAATTGATGCTGACCCGAATAAAGCTGAATATGTTTACAATCTTGGTGCTCTGTATTTCAATAATGCAGCAGATATCACCAACAAAATGAATGATATCACCGGTACGACAGATGCAGACAACAAAAAATATGATGCTTTGAAAGCACTTCGCCTGGCAGAATTCACCAAAGGCCTGGAGTACTTCCAGAAATCTTACAATTTGCTTAGCCCAAAAGCTACCAAATTAAATGCTGAGGATGCCTCTACTTACCGTAATACACTGGTTGCCTTAAAAACCATTTATTATGCCTTAGGCCAAAATGAAAAAGGTGATGAAATGAACAAGAAACTGGCTGAATAATCATTGCGATAATAGCAATCAGAGTTAAAGCAATATTTCAACGGCAGCAAGATCAGTTCTTGCTGCCGTTTTTTCGTGTTATAATAGTATTGCATAAATAGTTTGTGCTGAATATAAATATACCTCTTTCATCCTTGTTTAAGTCTTCATGACTGAATGAAATACAAAAATACAACACTCCCCTCCCCTTCTATCATTTTAATAGAAGTCTATCCGTGCGATTTGACGAATTTATTAAAACAAAAAAGTGCTGCTCATAAACTGAACAGCACTTTTTTTATAAACGATTTAAAAATTATTTTTTAAATGCACGGAAAATATCCAGGCCATTTGCATAAACCATCAGGCCGAGTAATAATACGAGTCCGATTGTTGTGGCCACTTCCATCACTTTGTCATTCACCTTTCTGCCGGTAATCAGTTCCCACAGCAGGAAAATAACATATCCGCCATCCAGACCCGGAATAGGCAGCAGGTTCATAAAGGCCAGAATAATAGAGATAAATGCCAATTTATCCCAGAAAAAATACCAATTAAAATGGTCAGGAAATATTTTGGAAAAGCTGGCAATACCACCCAGATTTTCGTTCAGTTTTACATCTTTGGATGTGAAAAGAAGTTTGAAATTAGAAACATATAGGTTGAACTGTTCACCAGTATAAGTAATTCCGCGTAAAATAGCCGGAAAAAAGCCATATTTTATTGTTTTCATCTCAAAATAGTTGGCATCTGTTTTCAAACCGATTCCTAGCTTACGGTTTTCAGGAATAACAGCACTCAAAACCCTTGGTTGATTATCTTTGCCAACAACTGTCAATTGCAAAGGACTTCCCACTTTTTCATTATCCAATACAGCTTTAAAATCGCTGAAATACTGAATAGGATTGCTGTTTACGCCAATAATACTATCGCCTTCTTTCAGCCCCATTTTATCTGCAACAGAACCCGGATTTACAGCAAGAATTACAAAAGGATATTGAGAAGTAATAATTTGTCCTTTTTTGGCCCGGATCATTTTACCAGAAGCAACAGAACCAGTTGGTATGTCTATTTGCTGACCTGCACGCAAAACAGTTACTGATTTCGTTTCGTTCAATAAAATCGCTGAGTTGATATCTTCCAGACTCCTATCGGTTTTCCCGTCTACGCTAACAATAATGTCACCATTCTGAAAACCAAGAGCAC
>DLGS01000025.1:3117-5772 GCA_002482815.1 Bacteroidetes bacterium UBA7688 | reverse complement strand
CGTATCATCCGTATTTTCAATACTTACGGACCACGTATGCGACTGGATGATGGCCGTGCCCTTCCTACTTTTATGAATCAGGCTTTACAGGGAAAAGACATTACTGTTTATGGCGACGGATCTCAAACCCGTTCATTCTGCTATGTTAGCGATTTGGTAGATGGTATTTACCGATTACTTCATTCAGACTATCATTATCCGGTCAATATCGGAAATCCATCTGAAATCAGCTTAAAGGATTTTGCAGAAGAGGTATTAAAGCTAACAGGTGCTTCTGTAAAAATTGTTTACGAACCATTACCACAGGACGATCCTAAACAACGCAAGCCAGATATCAGCAAAGCACAAAGCATCCTGGGCTGGGAACCAAAAATCGGTCGCGAAGAAGGCCTTAAAGCAACCTGGGATTATTTTCAAAAAGTATTCTAAACATATAGTAAGTCAATAAAAAAGCCACGTCCAAAAGACGTGGTTTTTCTATTGGGCTATTCATAAATCATCAGCCTGTTCTTTACCAGGTTTAATTCGTTTTGTAAAACTTCAATTTTATCGAGCAAATTGATGATAAGGTCCATTTGCTCAATATTTACCTTGAGGTCATTCCTAATGCGTAATATTTTCTCGAATTTTGAAATGCAGTCCTGATGCAGAAAATCTTTGCTTTTAATCGTCGTGATTTCTAATAAACCATTCGCCTGCAAATCATACAGCAGAGATTGCTCCACAGCATAATGTGTACAAAGATGGCTCACTAAAATATATTCTGAATTGTTCATTGTGCCCTTAATTTTTGAAGTTCTGAAAATAGTTCCTTCTCCTTGTCTGTAAGACCGGTTGGCAGTTTCACTTTATAAGTAAGAAATAAATCGCCAAATGCACCATCCTGTTTATAAACAGGAAATCCCTTTCCTTTTAATTTCACTTTGGTGTCTGATTGTGTTTCGGACGGCACCTTTAGTTTTACCTGTCCATCAAACGTTTTTACAATGATTTCCCCACCCAGCATTGCTGTATACAAATCAAGTTCAACAGTGGCATAAAGATCCTGTTTATCCCTTCTGAATCCGCTGGTATTTTCAATCTTAAACTCAATGTACAAATCACCGTCCGGTCCTCCGTTCACACCTGCTCCGCCATGTCCTTTCAATTTAATTTTCTGACCGTTTTCAACACCTGCGGGGATAGTCAGTTGAATCTTTTTTCCATTAACTGTAATAATGCGCTTGTGTGTTGTATAAACATCATCCAGAGTCAATACTAATTCAGTATTAAAATCCTGCCCTTTGAATTTCACATTAGAAGAACGGGAACCAAAATCCTGTCCAAACATCGACTCGAAAAAATCAGAATAATCAGCTCCGCCAAATGAGGATGCATCAAATTGCTGACCTGCATTTCCCCTGTAATGTTGTTGTTGTTGTTGCGACTTGTCCAAATGCTCGGCGTGTTTCCATTCCGCACCATACTTATCGTATTTCTTGCGATTTTCTATATTGCTTAAAACCTCATTCGCCTCATTTATTTCTTTAAACTTTTTTTCTGCTTCCTTATCGTTTGGATTCAGATCCGGATGATACTTGCGGGCCAGCTTTCGGTAGGCCTTTTTTATTTCTTCTTCAGTAGCACTTTTTTCAAGCCCCAATATTTTGTAATAATCTAAAAATTCCATTTGTTCATTTTTTGATTTTTATTTCGGGAAGTTAAAAAAAAAGCTACCGTTAAATATGGTAGCCTTAATTTCTTTTAAGAGAACAATACTGTGTAAACAAGAGCAAGTATTAAAATTAATAAACTGCTCATCGTCAGTATTGTTGCATACTTGTCTGTCCGTTCCATCTTATACACGATTAGTTTCGTAATGAAGTTACGGGTTAAGGAATCAGTTTTGAAAAATCAATACGATAATATTTGTTAAAAAATAAATAGGAAAATGAAGATCCAGGAATTTCATAGTCCTGACGCTAAACACCTAATTCATTTCTAAGCTTTCTGGTTAATTTGATTACAACACTATCGTAAGAGCGTTGCAAATAAATTTTCCATTCCTTATTACTCAGTTTGTTGATGTCATTGATGGCAATCCATTTTCTTTTTGCAAAATGCGCTGCCTGATAAAATCCATCGCGTGCTATCAACTCTTCAAAATCTTCTTCACTCACCTTAAAACACGCGGTAACAGGCACCTCATCAGGAGAAGTCAGCAAAAACATTTTAGCGCCTACACTGAACACCAGATGGTCTTCCCATTTAATATCTTCTGTAACGGCTTTAAAAGAGTTCGCAAGTATCTGCAGGTTTTCGAGGTCCATAATTTTCAAACGTTTATTGTCTTGTAAATATAACAAAATAGCCCGCGGCAGACACCGCAGGCTACACTTTCATTCAATTAAAATTTTAAAGCGGAATATTGCCGTGTTTGCGTTTTATGGTAAGCACTACTTTATTTTCCAGCATCTTAAAGGCATTGATCAATTTACTTCTGGTAATGTCCGGAAGAATAACTTCATCGATAAAACCACGTGCGGCTGCGCCATATGGATTGGCAAATTTTGCAGTATACTCCAGCTCCTTTTCCTTCCATTTGGCATCTTTGTCTTCAGAAGCAGCAATTTCATTTTTAAAGATAATCTCAGCTGCACCTTTTGCTCCCATTAC
>DLGS01000025.1:0-3054 GCA_002482815.1 Bacteroidetes bacterium UBA7688 | reverse complement strand
GAATTCATTACATCATAAGCACCACCATATGCTTTGCGGGCAATAACGGTAATTTTCGGCACCGTTGCTTCGCTTAAAGCATACAATAATTTTGCGCCATTGGTAATGATACCATTCCATTCCTGGTCAGTGCCCGGCAAGAAACCAGGCACATCCACCAATACCAAAAGCGGGATATTAAACGCATCACAAAAGCGAACAAAACGTGCGGCTTTTTTACTGGAATTAATGTCGAGTACACCAGCCATGCTAGCCGGCTGATTGGCTACAATACCAATACTTCTTCCTCCGATTCGTGCAAAACCAACTACAATATTTTCAGCATAATGCTTATGCACTTCAAGGAAAGATTCTGCATCTGCAATCTCCTCAATCACCTCCTTCATATCATAAGGCTGATTAGGATTTTCCGGAATAACGGAATTTAATTTAGCACGGATTTCATCGCCGGCTTCATAAGGATAAACAGGTGCATCATCTTCACAATTCTGCGGCATATAGCTCAGTAAAAGTTTAAGATGATTTATACACTCTACTTCATTGCTGCTGGTAAAGTGTGTTACACCAGACTTCGATGCATGTGTGGAAGCGCCACCCAATTCTTCGGCGGTCACGGTTTCATGGGTCACTGTTTTCACCACATTCGGGCCGGTAACAAACATATAAGAAGTATGCTCCACCATAGAAATGAAATCTGTGATGGCGGGCGAATAAACGGCTCCTCCTGCACAAGGACCCATAATAGCCGACAACTGCGGAATTACACCGGAAGCTTTTACATTTCTGTGAAAAATATCTGCGTATCCTCCAAGCGAAACTACACCTTCCTGAATACGGGCTCCGCCGCTGTCATTCAAACCAATAACGGGCGCGCCATTCTGAATAGCGAGGTCCATAATTTTACAAATCTTTTCAGCGTGGGTTTCTGATAAACTGCCACCGAAAACAGTAAAATCCTGGGAAAAAACATAAACTAAACGCCCGTTCACTTTTCCATATCCGGTCACTACCCCATCGCCAAGGTAAATTTCTTTTTCCATTCCAAAGTCTTTGCTGCGATGAGCAACAAACATTCCTATTTCCTCAAAAGTCCCTTCATCCATCAAAAGCTGAATCCGCTCGCGGGCAGTTAATTTGCCCTTTTTGTGTTGGCTTTCTATACGTTTTTGTCCACCGCCTAATATGGCTTCTGCTTGTTTTTGTTTTAGAATATCGAGTGCGCTCATTTGTAAATAATATAACAGCAATACTGCTTTAAAAGTTTTAGGAAAAATCTATTTAGAAATTTTTTCTTGTGTTGCATTGCGGAAAACATCTTCCATACTTTGCGTTTCAGATTGCATAGAACTGATGTTGATATCATTGTTCAGAGCCCATTGCATCACCGCCCTGCGCAATTCGTCGGGCTTGGTGGTATACAATTTCCAACGCATATTGCCAATATCTTCAATTTTTCCGATACCGGCAATCTGTTTGATTTTATCTTTAGGAATCACGCTTTCAAACGTAACCAGCAAAGTAGCGTTATTGCCTGTTTTCTGCAGATTCTGAATATTGTCGTCAGCAACAATAGTGCCGTTGTTGATAATAATGACACGGCTGCACATCGCTTCAACTTCCTGCATAATATGCGTCGACAGCAAAACCGTTTTCTCTTTTCCGATATCAATAATCAAGTCTCTGATTTCTACAATCTGGTTTGGATCAAGACCGGAAGTTGGTTCATCCAAAATAAGCACATCAGGATTGTGAATCATTGCCTGGGCAAGACCAACCCTTTGTTTGTAACCCTTACTCAGCATTCCGATTTTTTTATGCGCTTCTTTGGAAAGGCCGGTCATCTGAACCATTTCCTCAATTCTGCCCTTCTTTTTACTTTTATCGATTTGGTGAATACCCGCTGTGAGTTCAAGATATTCGCGGACATACATATCATAGTACAAAGGATTTTGCTCAGGCAAATAACCGATGTGTTTGCGCAATTCCATAGAACGTGTCTGCACATCGAAACCACAAACCACCGCTGTACCTTGTGTTGGAGGAAGATAGCTGGTAATCATTTTCATTGTTGTAGACTTACCGGCACCATTTGGGCCAAGAAAACCAACAATCTGACCTTTGGGTATCTCGAACGAAATATTGTTGACTGCTTTTTGCGTACCGTAGATTTTGGTAAGCGATTGTACACTAATAGACATAGCGCAAACCTACACAAAAACCCGTTTTTAAAAAGGAAAAATTTGCAAGGTTGGTATACTAAATATCAACACATTACGTTTAGTGTTGCACAATTGTTAAGCTACAATGGATTGAACCGAATTTAATTACCTTTAGCCTCAGATGTTTGGGGAAACTTGAAAACTGAAGAAACCGACACTTAGTTTTAAGCAAAAACCGCAGTTATTGAATGCAATTTAGCGCCATACAAATCGCTACCCTTTTGGGCGGCAAAATAGAAGGCAACCCTGAAACCAAGGTGACAGGTGTAGCCAAAATAGAAGAGGCCGTACCAGGTTCGTTATGCTTTATTTCCAATCCCCGGTACGAGGAATTTATCTACGAAACCAACGCATCTGTAGTTTTGGTTAATGATAATCTTGTGCTTCAAAAACCAGCCAAACCTACGCTGATAAGGGTTCCTGATGCTTATGCCAGTTTTGCCCTTTTATTAGAAAAGTACAATGAAATGATAGCAGCATCGGCACCAAAAGGTATTGAACAACCTTGCTTTATTGCTCCGACTGCGCAGATAGGCAAGAACGTTTATATTGGGGCTTTCAGTTATATAGCTGAGAATGCAGTCATTGGCGACAATACCCAGATTTATCCCAATTGTTATGTGGGAAAAAATGTCCGTATTGAAGGCAGTGTAAAATTATTTGCCGGAGTAAAAGTGTATGATGACTGTATTATTGGATCACGGACGATAATACATTCCGGCACGGTGGTTGGTGGAGACGGTTTTGGATTTGCTCCGCAACCGGATGGCACTTACAAGAAAATCCCGCAAATCGGGAATGTCATTATAGAGGAAGATGTTGAAATTGGTGCCAA
>DLGS01000042.1 GCA_002482815.1 Bacteroidetes bacterium UBA7688 | reverse complement strand
ACGGGACAGGAAGGCACGGCAGTATAAAGGTCTGCTCCATTAATATAATTGCCGGGTGCAAATGCCCCACCTGGCAAAGCCCCTGCGTTTGGATAGCTCACTATGCCACCTGCAGCAAGCGCTATAAATGAACTTGATAATATCGGTGAACAGGATGGCGCGGAATTGCCTCTTATAATGTAATAAACATCGCAGCCTGTATTGTTTACTACGGTTAAGCTGCCTGCTTGGGCTTTTGCGCCAAAACTGGCTACGCACAACGAGATCAATGTAATTATGTTTTTCATTTGGTTATATTTTAAAACGTGAATAGATTGATTTTTATTAATCCTGCCGCAGGCTATGCCAATGGTTTTAAGGTTGAAAAATTTCCTTTCGTTTTGATAATGTAAAGTTAGACCGTCAGTCAGGTTGCCTGGGAGACCAAATGGCCCAAACATGTGTCCAAATGGTCCAATTATGTGTCCAAATGGTTCAAATGTGTGTCATTTTGGTTCAACACGATATTATCGGGCAAAAAGTCAAGGTTCATTTTCTGACTTTTTAAACATTCTAAAGGTGTGTATTTGAAGAAGCTGGTAAATGCATGGGTAAAACTGCAACGGTCTTTGTATCCGCACAACATAGAAATTGTGGTTACTGAATATTGCCGGTTACACAATAAGCTATGAGCAAGAAGCAACCTTTGGTGCTGGATGTAATGATGAATTGAGCTTTTGAAATAAAATGAAAATTGTCTTTTCAGCTTAGACTTACTTATGGAAAATAGTTTGCAAAGATTTGTTACACCCAGATCCTTTTCAAGATTTGAAATTATATACGCCTTAATCTGCTCCAGTTTTAATATGTCGCTCTCATATAAAATCATTGCTAAATTTTTGCAGCCAGACTAGAAAATTGGTCATTTTCAGGATCTTTCTTTGGGATGTCTAATACAATATTGCATCCTTTAGACGGGTGGGAGTTTACGGTTAAAGTCCCGTTCAGAAACCGGGTACGTTGGTGCATATTCAGGAAACCAATCCCGCTTACCTCGCTTAATTTTCGCATATCGATTCCAATGCCATTATCCGATATCATTACTTTAAGATTGATATCAGAATAGACAAGATCTACGTTTACAACAGATGCATTTGCGTGCTTTAAAGTATTATGCAAGGCCTCCTGGACAACTCTGAACAGTAATAATTCCTGTTTAGGCTGGAAATGAAAAACCTCTCCTTTAACAGTCATTTCAGCGGTTATTTTTTTTGTGTTGCTGATTAAACTGATTTCACTTTTTACGGAGTTAACCAAGCCCTTTATCTTGATAAAGTCGCTGTTCAGGGATTGGCTTATACTTCTTGCATCATTTCTCATCTGATCTGCCAGCTTGCATGTGCTTAGCACGATTTCTCTGTCCTCTCCTTCGTGAATAAAAGATTTGATTTCCAGCAAATTCATGTGAATAAGGTTGGCAATCTGCCCGATATTATCGTGAACTTCTTTGGATATTTGGCTCATCAGTTTTTCCTGCTCCTCCATGCGGCAATTCTGATGGGCAATTATAAGTTTTTGTTTCTCCATAAGATGTGCTTCCTGTCTTTTTTTCTGATGCAGGATCAGGAATATTAGAATGAAGGCGAACATTGTCAGCAGGACACTCCCGGCAATAAAAGTTGCTATAATATGATTGTTCATCTTGTTCTGACTGTTTTTGGAAAAATTAAGAATACAACCATAAACGCAATATTTGCAAGGATATTAATGAGGAAAATTGTAAAATCAATGATCCATTTATTTTTAATAGTCGTACTGAAATAATTGTATAAACCCCAGTTAAGGAATAAGCTTGTCCAGAAAATAGTCAGCACCACCGGTATCCATACATGTTGAGGCATATATCTTCTGCTTGTACTGAATTTTATAATTCCTTCTGAAAGCGAAGCCATAGACATGGCAATAATTATAAACGACATATACATCATAAAGTAGACGTTGATATTTCCTTTATTGCCGTAATTAATCAGGTTATACAGACCAAAAAGAACACTTGGTATGGCAACAAAAAAACCTATCCTGAATTTTTTGAAATAATCAACGGTATTATTAAAGTACATACAGAACATAAATATCTCTACCATATTCAGGATTGCATAAGCAAGCAGGTTTGTCCTGAAATATATAGCACATAGATAGGCGGTAGTTTCACCCAAAAGGCTAATACAGTTAATCAGATAAAAAATTTTCAAACCATGGTCCATCCTGTGAAACCTTATAATCCCTGTTACCGCAATTATTATCATAATCACAGTATTGACAATCATCATGGGATAATGATATTGCATAGCAGGTTATTGAATGAGTGGATTAGACGCTGTTCCTGAAGGGCAGCTTGTAGGACAGGGCATGCTGTTGTCAAACACCTTGCTTGTTGGAAAAATAACATAGTTCCCATTTTCATTCACCCCCGCAATTACTATTGTAAATGCATTACGGTTATAAGCTGCCGCATGATTCTGGTGCCCGGAGTTTATATAAGTCAATTTATGGGCAAACATAATTTTGAATTTTGTGATCCGGTTGGTAGAGGACATGGTATCCATATACCGCTTTAACTCCGTTGCATCAATTACCAATGATTGCAGGCTGGAATCATTGTTTTGATAATCTATGCTGCCGAGATAGCTACCGATCATTTTATTCGCTGAATCCACAGGGATAAATTCAGGAGCAAGGGTTTGTGCGGAGGCCGCCGTTGTAAATGCAGACAAAGACATAAATGTTAATGATCCTAATAGTAGTTTTCTCATTGTGTTATTATTTTATTTAGTTTGAATAATGGGGGCGTTGCCGTCAAGACCCAAAAGGCCTGTTTGCATGGCAAGCATTACCAGGGATGCCCTGCTATTGATGCCGAATTTTGAAAATAATTTGCTACGATAGCCTGCAATGCTTCTTTGGGTAGTATTCATTAATGCAGCAATGTCAATATAGGTAAGATCAGAACAGCAATATTTCAGGAACTCCAAGTCGCGGCTTGTGAAATCATTAAATTTTATTTGTTTTTTTTGAACCATGCTGAAAAGCTTATTGTTAGCGACAGTTGAATAGTGATAACCTGTTTCGTGAATATCTGTAATGGCTTGCCTTATTGATTCGGCGCTGCAACCTTTAAAGATGTATCCGTTAGCGCCCTTCCGTATCATCTTTATAATTAGATACTCTTCATCATAAGCAGAAAGCACCAAAATTTTCAGGTCTTTCCAGCGTTTTTTGATTTCATCCACAAGGGTAAATCCATCCATTACCGGCATCGAAATATCAATCATGCAGACATCGGGAAGCTTTCCGCTTTGTTCGATCTGAGAAATTAATTCCTTCCCATTCTCTGCTTCAAATTCAACCTTTATTTTTCCAGACTTCTCAACCAATAGGACGATACCCTGCCTCACCGAATTATGATCTTCAGCATAAGCGATCGTGATAAAATCATTGTTTTCCATGCAGTAAAATTAGGATGGCTTTTTAGAATAAAATAGAGGCAAAAGGCTTGCTTTTTCAAAGCTTTTTACCTGTTGATTCCTCAAGCATTGTTCAGGAACTTTGCTAAAGAAAAAAAATGTGCCTGTTTAATAGGTCTTGTATAAAATGAAGTATTTACTGTAATACCTCAACCTTGAATTTTTCTACTTCGTTAAACTACAAGCCATTTCTGTTGCTGAATTTGCTATGAGATACACAATTTAGCCCTGTCATATTTACCGTAATAACCAATAAATTATTTGTGTCATGATTAAATTTACCACTACCCGATATGAAAAGCTGTTGGCAGAACTCCTTATAATCAGCACTGGGGCAGAGAATACCTTACAAGCTGCCGAGCGTTCTGTCGTGGTTATCAAAGAATCAATCAGGCAGTTGAAGGATTTTATTCTGTCACATACATTTAAAGACAAACAGGAAGAAATAATGTTCTTTAAAGAGGTAAAACCCAGATTCCTGAGTGCATTGATCCACCATTCGGAATTGTATGAAATTGAATCCCGCAAACCCATCGGGACAAATGAAGTACTGAAAAATTATTATTATGCAGAACTTGAAAGGCTCAGTTCTTATTTCACCAGAAACCAGGTACTTTATAACTATTACAGAGCGGACAAGTCAATCTATGACGAATTGTTTTTTTTACGGGATAATGTCAATGATGTTTTTACTACTGAGAATTCAGTGGAGATTGACACCCGCTTCTGTACGGCCTATAGTTATAAGCTATCAAAATTGATGGCTTATGAAATGGTTGGGGAATACTTGCGCAAGTGTACCTATAAACTGGAGTATCCTGAAACTTTCGCAGGTGACAACAAAGACAGACAGTTCTTAAATCAGTGGACTGATAGTA
>DLGS01000306.1 GCA_002482815.1 Bacteroidetes bacterium UBA7688 | reverse complement strand
ACTCCATTGTCGCTCACACTAAAAACCTGATAACCGTCATTATTCAGCTGTGAGGCAAATTTGATTGTTCCGCCAGATGGGGTAAACTTGATGGCATTGAAGATCAGATTCCGGACAATAAACTTGAAATGTTCCTGATCCATATACACTTGTGTGTCCTTAGGCACTTCATTCAGCGTAGAAATACCCTTGTGAGCAGCTATATTTTGTAGTTGCCTGAATTCAGCTGACACTATATCGGCAGAGAAAAACAGTCTTGGGAAAGCATCAATTCCATTCAGCTGCGATATACCCCATTTCAGCAAATTGTCCAGCGTCTGCAAGGTCGTAATAGAATCTTCCCGCAGTTGCCCAAGAATTTCTTCCTCCTCTTCCAGGTCATATTTCTTCAGCATTATCATCTCCAGCACCATCAGAATATTGTTGATAGGATTGCGCAGATCGTGGCCGATAATAGAGAACAACCTGTCTTTGGTATGATTTGCTTTTTGCAATTCCATTTCGTGCAGGCGAAGTTTCTTATTGAGCTGCATTAGTTTCCAAAAGAAAAACAACAGGACAAAAAAGCTGAAACCAAGCAAAATGGCGATTCCGCGTGTAATATTCCTTTGCTTCAGGATGCGCTCTTCCGACGATTTCAATTCAGCGAGACGGGCATTGGTTTTGCTCAATTCGTAGCCTAATTCAAGGCTTGCTATTTCTGCAGCTTTATCCAGATCGAACAAGCTATCGTCAATCGTTTCACGCTGTTCACTCAATTTAAGTGCTTCTTCAAATTTCCCCTGAACTTTGTATTCTTCTACTATTCCATTCAGTATTTCAGACTCAAATTTCTTATCCTCTATCTGACGGGCTATTATCAGCGCTTCGTTGAAAAGTGCAAGGGCGAGTTTGCTATCTTTCTTTTCCGAAGCCAGAATAGCCAGATTTATTTTCACTCTGATAATTTCTTCAGGCAAATTTTGCTTTTGTGCCAGGGCGAGTGCCTCATTGTAATACTGTTCTGCCAGCGGAAAATTCCTTTTTTCTTTCAATACATTGGCTAGGTTCATAAGCGACAATATGCGCAAATGAATAAAACGCGAACCCTGGCAATACCGCAAGGCCTGACTGAAATAGACATAAGAGGTATCTAATTTTCCCAATCGGGCATACAAGGTGCCCAGGTTGTTATTCAGGTTAATATAATCAGGGTTTAGCGTGTCTTTGGCCAACACTGAAAGTCCTTTTTTGTAATACGCTTCGGCGCTGGAATGATTTCCGCTAAGTTCGTTTACCATACCCAGCTTGACAAACGAACTGGCCATTCCACCCGGATTTTTTTCTTTCTCAAAAATATCCAGCGCCAGCAAAAAGTGCTTAATCGCTTTGTCGAATTTCACCCTCCTTCCCTCAACAACACCCAGTAAATTATGTATTTCTGCAATTTTGATACTATTACCAACGCCTTCAAAATAGTGTAAAGACTGGGTGAGTTGATCCTCGGCAAGGTCAAGCAGCCTGCGTCCTGAGCAGACATATCCGAGTGACAATTGCAAATCAGCCTTTCCTTCGTCATAATTATGCTTATCAAATAGTTGAATACCACTTTCCAGCAATTTGATTAATGAATCAGCTTGCTCCAGCTCATTATTTCGAACTACATTTTTATAAATTTTAAGACGCTCTTTATCATTTACAGCTTTCTGAATCCTGCTATTAACTGATGAAATTGTACTTTGAGCTGAAGCTGTAACCGGATGACAAAGCGACAACAGGAAGAAACTAACAACGGCAAGAAAGCTTGTCCTGAAAATGTATAAATTTCGTTTCATTTTCAGGATAATAGAGGGAAATAATAGGGCGACCACGTTCTGTTATATTATTTTTTGACTAAAAACAACTGCAAAATAGTCAATAACAATAACTTTATTAATTAAAGAATGTGTTTATGTAAATCGTATGCATAAAAATTCAAAGTGCAATATTACTTAAAGCCGGCGCCTCATTTGTCTTAAAGACAAATGAGGCGCCGGTAAAAAATACAATCTCCAATAAAAATAAATTTTACGATTGAGCATATTTCTTGCCCAAAACATCCTGCTCATCGGTTGTCGTAAAAATCGCACGCTGACGCTGACGTTGTCTTTTATACATTTCTTTGATGGAAAAAGTTTTTGACCAATCATATACCATTATGACTATCATAGCCACTGAAATATAGATGAACACCATGAAATGAGCATAATGAATGATTTTCCCTGCCACTGCTCCGCCTATCAGATACCCCAGGGCAATAGAACCCATCAGTTTCATCCGGTTGCGGATATTCTCTTTGTTAGCCATATCTTTTTTGAATAACATAGATAAATGAATGGCCAGGTCTGTGGTAAGACCGGTAAGGTGAGTGGTTTTCAAACCAAAACTGGCTATGCTGGCCGTAAGTCCGTTTTGCAAACCCATAGCAAACAACAGCACCGCAACCAGAATTTCAGTTTCAATCAACGTCTCTGCATAGACATAATGCCCGTACAAACCCACCGCAACGAGGCAAATAATTTCCAACACTATCGGAACTGAATGCGAAAGATACTTATTTGTTGTAGCACCATTGCGAATCAGGAAATTAGAGAAAAAACTACCTGTGAAGTATAGTGAAATCCACAGCAGGGCAATTGCAATCTTAAAAATATTTCCATTAGCCAGTTCGTTTGCCAGAATGGCAAAATGACCTGTGATATTGGATGTAAAAGAGAAGAATAAAACAAGGGATGAAACATTCACCATGCCCGCAGTAAAGGCAGACATCATTCCAAACTTTATCTTGTCATTTAATTTTCTGTTTTCTCTGCTGGCAGTATTCATAATCTCTATATTTTTTCGAAGGTTATTTTGACGATACCTCTTGTCAGACGGTCATTTTCAAAATGAAGCACCATCCGCTTTTCATTTAATTCTATCAGGTTATAATGTTCTTCAAATTCGTCGTTGTACTTCAGACGAAGGATGTTACTGCTCCCCATCAAAGCCCAGTCGACATTGAGGTTTTTATGGTGTGTGTTGAGCACCAGGCCGGAATCCGGTGTAAAATTCCATGTTTCCGCCTCGTGGATTATTTTGCTTTGAGAAATCATATGCTTCATCGCATCGTTAATCGGTTCAGCATTGAAATTCACAGAGCCTTTATTGTCAGCTTTTTCATAGGTCCATGAAACTTCTTTCCAATTGCCCATTATCATTTGCTCGGGGCTGAGATGATTGCTGCGCAATACAAATGCAGAACCCAGCAACAGCAAGGGAATCAGCACCGCTATCAGGACATGGCTTAAAAATTTCATAGCTCTATTCCTTTTTATTATTAATGAGACATCACCAGTTGCGGATAAGAATCTTCAGACCTGGCCCAGGCTATTTCCACTTTCTTCTGAACGCTCCGGCTGATAAAAAGGGCCAGATCTTTACTGTTTTTGTAATCGCTTTTGAAAGCGTAATCGTTTGCCAGAAAAATCTGGCTGATTTTATTTGCTTCGAGAAAATTGTTGAAAGCAGATTGATTATAACCTGTAAACAATTCAATTCTGAGGGAATTAATATTTCCTGCAAAATCCTGCCTGATTTCGTTTAGGCCGGTTTCGAAATCTTCCTTCATCACCTTTTTCAACAGCTTGTGTTTCGAGAAAAACAGCAGCTCAGTAATAGAATCTGTCAGTTCCACTCCATGCACCAAAACAATGTTCAATTTCCGGCCGGGATTATTTTGAATGGCACTTTTAATCAGAATGAGTGACTCGACCCTGAAATCTGTTTGTATTAAAATAGTTTCCTGCATAAAATATAAATTTTAAGCAAAGCTCCCCCAGCCTCATTAGGACGGCCTAAGAAAGGGATTAGAAAACGATTAGAGTATTGTTAGGATTTTATTAAAGGGTAAAATTCCCCACAGGCAGTTTTATTTCTACCAGGGTGCCACCATTTTCTTCTGATGCTACAAAAAGTTGACCGTTATGCATCTTAATAATATTTCGGGTAAGCGGCAGTCCAATTCCATACCCTTCAAAATTGCTGGTATTGGACGCGCGAAAGAACGGGTCATAGATATGCTGGATTTCATTTTTAGGGATGCCGATTCCCCAGTCTTTTACCATAATGGTAATGGTTTGCCTGTTGTGCATCAGGCTCACTTTTACCGGTTTATTGTGCGAATATTTGCAAGCGTTCAGTATAATATTAGATAGGGCAAGGTGCAACAATTGCTCATTGCCTTTTACTTTCAGCTTCTCCGGACTGTCAGGGAATGTTGAAAAATCGATTTCCAGCTTGTTTTGCGGACTGATACGGTTTACGGTTTCCTGCACATCGAAGATTAGCTGGTCGACACGGACTTTATCAAACTTCATCGCCTTACCGTTGAAGCCGGTTTGGGCCAGATACAACAAGGCTTTGGTTTTCTTGTCCAGCTTTTCAGCTTCACCCAAAATGCTTTTCAACGTCTCTTTATATTCATCCGCAGAGCGCTCTCTTGCCAATGCAACATCGGCTTCACCGATGATGGAAGTAAGTGGAGTATTGAGTTCATGTGAAGCATTGCTGATAAAATTATTTTGCGTTTCAAAACTCGTCTCCAAACGGTCCAGCATCACATTCATTGTTTTAACCAACTCTCCCAGCTCATCGTCATTTACAGAACCCTGCAAACGGATATTCAGATTTTCGGAACTGATCTGATTTACTTTGCCGGTAATTTGCCTTACCGGATTTATCAGCCTTTTGTATACCCAATAAGAAGTAAAAACAATCAGCACTGTAGAAGCCGTCACCAACACTATCAGGAGATTAAACAGATAATTCATCAGTTCATCGAAATAGTAATTTTTGGCTGAGGTAATAACAATGTAGTCATTCCCGTTTTGGGCCTTGAAACGAACCCCGCAAAACAAAACATTCTTATTTCTGAATGTACCAACACCCATGTTCCAGGTTTTGATCAGTAATTGTTCGCTCAGTTTATTTTGCCGGGCCAATAAATCAAAATCAATCGGCTCCATGACAGGGATAATGTAATTACGCTCTTCAGGCAGTTTGACCAGATATTCGTTTTTAAAATCTTCCAGGTGTTTATTTTCCGGATCCAGGGTGATACGCGCAGTTGAGTTGGAGCGGGTTTCAAGGCGCTTATAAAAATCTGTAAACGCATAATTAGAAACAAAAGTGTACAGAAAAAGGCTGAAAACCAGGATGATTCCCAAAATAATGGAACTGAGCATTAAGGTAATCCTGTAGCGTGTTTTCATTTATTCATTTTTAAGCACGTAGCCCATTCCGGTTACGGTATGAATCATTTTATTTCCACCTGCAGCGTCCAGTTTTTTGCGCAGATAATTCACATACACATCAACTACGTTGGTTCCCATATTAAAATCCACACCCCACACTTCCTGCAAAATATCTACACGAGACAATACCCGCTTTGAATTACGAATAAACATCAGCAGCAATCGATATTCTGTTGAAGTGAGCGAAATTGGCCTGTTATTCAAGCTTACACTTTTGCGCTCATCGTTTACCACCAATCCTTCGAATGTAAACAACTCCGCCTGTGTGGTCTCTTGTTTTTCTGTACGGCGCAGCAATGATTTTATCCGGGCGATGAGCTCAATAAACTTGAATGGTTTAACGAGGTAATCGTCAGCACCGGTATTCAAACCCAGCGCAACATTTTCTGCAGTTCCCAAAGCGGTCAATATTAAAACCGGTACGTCTGATTTCTCACGGATGCGGGAACAAACCTCAAGTCCACTGATACCCGGCAACATAATATCAATAATTATCAAATCGAAACTTTGCTCTGAAGCTTTTACAAGGCCTTCCTCTCCTGTAAAAGCTGACTCAACAACGTACAGCTCTTCCATCAGCCCTTTTCTGACAAAGGCATTTACATGTGCATCATCTTCAATGATCAGTATTTTTTTCAAAATTAATTCCGGGTGGTATGTTTCAAAAATAGGTTTTTTGAGCCAAGGTTTATTTATCTCTGTTCAGAGAAAAAGATTTTACAGTAAAAAAGGTTACCGGAACAAGAATCAGCAAAAGAGTAAAAGCCAGGAACCAGATACTTAGTGCCGAAGATTTACCTGAAGCCGTTTGAATTATTTCGAATACTATTAATGCAAAAATAAATAGCACAATCATATTTATAACCCGCACCAAGCGGGTGGAATTTGTGTATTGTTTCAGGGCATTTTCAGGTGTAATTTTTACTGCATAATTATGGATTTGAGGGAAACGGTTTAATACTTTCAACCCGGCAAACAAAGCTAAACCAATGGCCGGCAACAAAAAAATGGTCGCTTTAATTCCATAGCCGTCCACTTTCCCCGCAGCATTAAAATGGATCGGAATGATTTGCGGCAAACAGGAATAATAAGAAACGGGCAAAACCCATAGCAGTAATAACAAAACAAAGCTCACAACTTCGAAGGCTTTATCTGCCGGCGATAATTCTAATTTTACTTTAGGTCTTGGGTTCATAGGAAGGGTTGGGAAAAATAAGGAAACAAAGATAGAAATAGTCTTTGTATGCGTTTTCCCAAAAACAAAAATCCCGGCAAGAAATAAATCTTGTCGGGATAATAATGTGCGGCAAAGGAGATTCGAACTCCCACGCCCGGTAAAAGGCGCTACCACCTCAAAGTAGTGCGTCTACCAGTTTCGCCACC
>DLGS01000419.1 GCA_002482815.1 Bacteroidetes bacterium UBA7688 | reverse complement strand
GGACTGCTGCTGATAAGAAAATCCAGCAACCAATCCGTCTCCCTGCGTTTTCAATGCCAGCATCATCGCGTCATTCGTGCGTTTGTTACTGAAATAATGAAAATGATCAACGACACCTTCATCATCATAAAAACACTGTACAGGCTTTGTTCTTCTGGCGCCATTGTACATCGAAGCGGTATTAACTACCAAATCATTTTTAGAACTGAAAAATAATTTTGTCGCAATAATCACAAGGGCTTTAAAACTCAGGTTAACCTGACTATTGCCTGAAATGACCATTAACTGACCGTCTACAGTTGCACCAGGTGCAGGATTATTCAGAACCTTAATGAATGGAGAGTCAGGATTCATTGCTTCCAGTCCGGGCAGTACCGATAAATCATCCTTACAATCCACAACCGCTGAAACAAGATCTTTAAACGCTCCGTAAATCGGATTCGCAACTGAGCCAACCGCGAGACCAATCAGGTTCATCACAATATTAAAAAAGAAGTCAAGCCGCTGAGAAGCAATGGTAGTACCGCTTGCAGGACAGGCGACCCGTATAAACTTAGTTACGGAAACATTTTTCTTCAAAATAATCTCCTTAATGGCGCTTATAAATTGTAAATCTTCGACCCGCTCATTCTTTTTTAAATAGTCAATTTCAGTCTCAGAAAAGCCGACATTATTTTCATCAGAAACACAAAAACGGGAAAGCACATCGCCAACCAATCCGCCACGGGAATGACTGACCAGATGAAGTATTGCGTTATCGGGTAATTGTTGCACCAGTTCGCATACATTTTGCAAAGGACTTTTAGTGAGGGTTTCGTGCTGAAAAGCCATTATATTTTCCCCATACTCACTAATCATAAAATTCCACGCCGGAGTGCCCAGCAAGCCGCCAAAAGAACTGAAGGTTGACGATGCTGTACCATGCAGAAAGAGCAAATAAGGTTTACCGGCATTCCCCTGGGCAAAATCATAAAATTTGAATCCTGCGTCCAGGCGGTACAATCCGCTTCGGTTTTCCAATTGCTCCTTTTGTAACTTAACCGCGTATTGACGAACCCTGTCCTTAACCGCTTTATCGCGGTCATTTTTACTGAATACCTTAACCAGTTTTAACGCAATATCACCAACCAACCCACGATTCCTCGCATCTGTGCTCAGGTGCTGAGGTATTTCAAAAACGTCATTTTCGGCACCACGATTCTGCGTTAATGGCAAAGCAAATATTTCTTTTACATCTTCGGCACTGCTCAGCCAGCGGGTATTATCTTCAAAGACAAACTCAACCATATCAGTTTGTTTCAAATTAATATCATGCACCTCCCCAACCCCACGGACACTTGAGCCGATTATATAGCTAGCCGATAAATCGAGCGATTCAGCGGAGTCTGATTCAATACTATTTATTTGCTTTTCGCCTTTAATCCTGATTTTTTGAATGGCCATTTTAATTTGGTTTAAATGTCATGTTTAATTTTTCATACTAATGACAGAAATCAATCAATTGTCTGTAAAGTACCCGTGAATACATCTTCTGCTACCTAAAAATTCCTAAAAACATTTAAGCATGCTATCTGTAAAGTTTGTGAAATATTTCTGCCAATGCAATAGTTTTTAAAAATATAATTTTAGCCTAATACGCTTGCAAAGTTCTTCAAATCTGCTGAAGCATCTAAGGATATTGAATATTAAAAAAGGGTGTTTTTCCTGTTTTTTGTTTCGGTTTAAAAGACTATTCCATTTGCACAAAATAATTTTCAGCTGTTGAAAGCTTTACTAATAAAGAATCTTAGCAATCAGGCACTTTTATAAATACCAAATTTTTCCTGTCAAAATTGCGTGTAATAATTTATTAATTTGTTTCGCTTTTATTTGTTTTGTTATTTTGATTTAATAAAATATAAAGTCTCTAAAATACCAATAAAACCAATATTATGGCTGTATCTGGACTTGGATTATTCGATCTTTTGGCGCCTCAATACCTCGTTGGGCTGCAGTTTCCCCCGCAAATTGACCAATATCTTTCCCTGTTGGGCATTGATGAATTCAATAGTTTTTATACAGATAAAACTATTGTGTATACCGGTAGAGCGAGCTTTCGTGGAGATGGAAGCGGAAGTGCCGATGTGGTGCACCAGGAACCAAACGGAGCCAGATTTACCTGGGAGCGGGAAAACATCCATTTCCGGATGATTATACCCAGAGATGGTGCAGAGTTTGTAGATGAAGCCGTGAATGATTTTACCGGAACAACGGGAAATGGCAAACTCCCCGATACAGCTGCACTACTCAACGATCTCCGCCCGCAGCCCGATGTTAACCTGAGTATGGATGAAGATCAGGACCTCGCTACCTCCGAAATAGAAACGGTGGTTGTAGATTATCCCTCAGTCGGATTCAGGATTGAATTGTTGGTAGACGTGTTGAATTTTTCATTGGGAGAAGACTGGAAACCCGGCATTATAAACCCATCAGACAACAGGGTAAAAATCGATCCGGCTAAAGCGAATGAAAGAGTAGTCATCAACTTACCCAAAGTATTGATCAGCTATACGCAGGGCGACGATGATGATGACCTGAAACCTACATTTAAAATTGAAAGTTGGGGAGTTACAGGATTTGATGCACAGCAGGACCTGGCAATGGGTGAGTTAATCAGAATGAACCCATCGATAGCGGTACATAAGAGTGAACATTTTGCCTTTAGTATTGATCGCGTTATTATCGATGCAAGCAAGGATGCAACACCTCCGGAGATTATGGAACATTTTGGGGTGGATGAAGAATGGGAAGGAATTTATATTGGTCAGGCATTAATCTATTACAGCAATGACCAGGGTTTAGGATTTAATTTCAGAATAAAGGACGCGCTGATTTCATTTGCCGGAGAAGTAAGCCTGGAAGCTGCTTTAGATATTTATATCAATTCTACCCTTGGTGAAATTACAGCCACGCCAAATTTTTATAACGGTGCTGACAGGGCAACAAATCTTGTTAGAGGAATAATAGGCAATCCTACTGTGATGACGGCACCTTCCTCAGATCCGGAAGGAAGTGTTACGGTAAAACGAAATGCAGTTATGCACCTGGAAGTGAATGGAGCTATGCCTCCCTACACGATCAAAGTGATGGATGGTGCAACTGATTTATGGAATACAAGCTCACGATCAGCAACATTTGCGGAGGCAAGAATTTACAATATCTTCATTTTAGTAGAGGATTCAACCAGTGGAATAGAAGGCCATCATTTTCATTCAGAATACATAAGGGTAACGGTAGAAGCAGAAGCTACAACACCTGCCCCACCGAACGGCACTCCGCTTGACAATGGCAATACGACCCCTTTACAAGCCTTACAACCTT
>DLGS01000079.1 GCA_002482815.1 Bacteroidetes bacterium UBA7688 | reverse complement strand
TGAGATGTGAAATGCTTCCGGGTACAATGACACCAACTTATTACGGTGGTATTAATGTTGGAGGAGGCGGTTGTGCCGGCACGGCAACTTATACCATTTATGCAGTTGACCCTGTGACAGGATTGGCCAATGGTACCGTCCTTCCGGCATCCGGTGTGTTTACCGGTGGTATGATCAACTTCTCTTATACACCATTCCCCGGTGCTACAACAGTGCGCTTTGAAGTGGTCGTGACCTGTGATGGAAAAGATTGTATTGCCAGAGGTATTGATGTCAACCTAAGCGATTATCCATGCTCTGATATGAAACCATGCGACCTCGAAACACAATGGAAAGGTTTCAGTTGTGTGGGTGGCAGCAGTCCATACTTTGTTGGTGACGTATTGGTGAATAACATGATGCCATGTGCGCCGGTTACTTACACCATCATTGCAGTTGATCCGGGTACAGGATTGCCAAATGGCACAGTGTCTCCTGCTACAGGAAGCCTTACCGCCGGATGGCAAAATATCAACTTCAACTACCATCCGAATCCGGGTGTTACTGCGGTGAAATTCCTGATTATCCTGACTTGCGGAGACCAGGTTTGCTATAGTCTGTTGGGCGAGTTTGGCGGATTGGATAATCCAAAAGATTACCCTTGCAAAGACATAGCCAAAACAACGCCTCACAGCGATGTGACAGTCAGCGGTGATGAATCATTACAAATGAAGATCGCGCCAAACCCTGCCAATGGCAATGTGAAAATCAGCTATAACATACCAAACTGGAAACAAGGAGATGTATATAAAATTACTATCCTGAACCTGCTTGGACAATCTGTATCGGAATACACTGTAAACGGCGCTCAGGGTACATGGCAATATGCTACAGTACAGCTGGCTCCCGGTGCTTACCTGGTGAGATTGGTGAAAGATGGTTCCAACGTTGATGTACAACGGATGATTATTGCACATTAGCCTTCTGAAGGTTAAATGCAAAAGAAAAAGGGCTGACCATTATGGTCAGCCCTTTTTCTTTGATAAAATTTAAGCGGGAATATAAAAAACCCTAGTTTGAACATTAGTGAAGAAACTGTTCTGTTTCAACTGTAACATAACCCAATCTGATGGCAGCAAGCGCCAGACCAACCCGTGTGTTGATCCTGAGTTTCAAACAAAGTCTTTCACGCATACCGTCCACTGTTTTGAATGTTGTATTCATTACAACGGCAATTTCTGCATAGTTCATTTCAGTACAAACATATTTCAGAAATTGAATTTCCCTTTCATTGATGACCGGTAATTTTTGTTTGATATTCACCACATTCTCGATAATACGTTCGCTGAGGATATCATTATAGTAATGCCCGAAATCGTGCACTTGTTTTATGGCCATAATGATTTCGGAAGTGGCACAGGATTTATTCAGAAAACTGTTGGCACCCATTCGCAAAAGGGAGATGATATAATTCTCTTCGATTATGGCTGATAAAATAATACAGGGCAGGGTGGGCCAGCGTTTCCTGATTTCTTTCAACAGTTCGAAACCATTCATAACCGGCATATTCAGGTCGATAAGGCAGACATCAGGCAATTCACTGGCGGTTAATAATTTATTGAGCAATATACTGCCGTTTTCGGCCTCAATGACAACCGTTATTTCGGGGTCATTATTGAGTACAGCAATAATGCCCTCCCTTACGGATGTATGATCTTCGGCAAATGCAACGTTTATAATTTTTGTATTCATTTAACGGTGTTTTTATATACTGATGGTAATCTTGTATTGATTAAATCCGCAGGTATTTCAATAAAAATAGCGGCGTGTAAAAATGTAACCCGATGGTATCAAAAAGCCATATGGGAAACGATACAAATATAAACCTAAGTAAGCGGTGCATGCAAAAAAAAGAGCGTGGAAATTTCCACGATTTTCAGGTATTTTTTTCGAAGTATGGTAAATGAGAAATAATTTGACACTGTCAAATTAAAGTTTATAACAAAATCCTCCGTGGAATTATTTTAGAAAGTAAAAAACAATAAAAATGAAAAACAGTATTTTAGTCGCTATTATCAGTTTTGTTGCCCTGTTTCAGACAGGCTGCAAGAAAAATCCTTCGTCCTGTGATGAACATAAGCAATTAGGAAAATTAACACCTGAAAGCAGTTATAGCATGTTATCCACAGACTTTTGTTCATTGACAAGCAGTGAGCCGACTCTGGATTTTGGGCTGGATAGAAGTCCGTCAATGAACAACTATGTTTTTTCACAAAGTCAGGTGAATGATGGTATTGCCAATTTTCACACCAACTTTAAATATGAAGTAAGCAGTGTTGTTTCAAACCTTGATACACCTGATAATACCTTAAGCATCAGTGAACTGCTAACCCTATATGCTGAATTGGAATCTGATTCTGTGGTAGACTATGATCCCGATTCCAATTACAGCGCGCTCAGGATTACTTTTGGTATGGAAGGGAAAAAAATCGTATTGATTTACGAACCGATTGCCTTGAAACCAACTATTGTTGCAAAGGAATGTTTTGTGGTTAGTACAAATAAATATTACCGGGTGGATTCTGGGGATAATTTTGTTCCCCTATCTAATGCGGATTTTGCTATACTGACGGCTAATCTCAGGGGCAGCAGCAGTAAAATTTATATTACCCATCCCAATAATACCGGTGTACACAAGTTTATTAATGCGAGTGATGAGACCGGAGATATACGCTCCAACATTGTCAGCTTCCAGCAGATTTCCCGTATGTATTGTGACAACAATCAGGAGTACTCTCTTTCTGACAGGATAAAATTTACGTTTGTAGCCAACCAGAATGAATCACTTACCA
>DLGS01000327.1 GCA_002482815.1 Bacteroidetes bacterium UBA7688 | reverse complement strand
AAGTTTGTACACGTACCTGGTAATCAATCGGGCTTGCAGGAGATGCAAAATGCAGGATATAATCTATATTACCAGGTACGTGTACAAACTTTGTGACGTCGTGGTGATAAAAAGTAAAATCAGGGTTTGGGAATAAATGTTCAATGTTGCGGATATTACCGGTCAACAAATTGTCCATACCCACCACTTCATACCCTTCTGCAATAAAACGGTCGCAAAGGTGCGAGCCTAAAAAACCTGCTGCACCGGTAACTAAAATTCTTTTCTTTGACATAATGATTTAATTGTCTTTTTGTAGAATAAATATTATGGATGGAAGCCTAAGCGCCAATACTGGAGCGCCCCATGCTTTGATAATGAAAACCAAGTTCTTCCATTTTTTCGAGGGTATAAACATTTCTGCCATCGAAAATTACCGGTTGTGACAACGATGTTTTCACTTTTGCGAAATCCGGATTTCTGAACTCACTCCATTCTGTAACAATAACTAAAGCGTCAGCACCTTCCACAGCTTCGTATTGACCTTCCACGAAAGTAACTTTTTCGCCGTAGATAGCTTTGACATTTTGCATCGCTTCCGGGTCAAAAGCACGCACATTCGCACCTGCTTCCAAAAGGGCGTCTATTAAATATAAGGCCGGAGCCTCGCGTATATCATCTGTTTCCGGTTTGAATGCCAAACCCCAAATTGCAAATGTTTTCCCTTTTAAATCTCCTTTATAGTGTTTTTTAATTTTGTCGCCCAAAATCAATTTCTGGCGGTCATTCACCTCCATAACACTTTTTACAATCTGAAACTCATAACCGTGTTCGTCTGCAGTGCGGGCTAATGCCTGGACATCTTTCGGAAAACAACTTCCACCATAACCAACTCCGGGGAATAAAAATCTTTTCCCGATGCGGTTGTCACTACCCATTCCCATGCGTACCCAATCTACATTCGCTCCTGCACGTTCGCACAAGTTTGCCATTTCATTCATGAAAGAAATACGCATTGCCAGATATGAATTGGCAGCATATTTAGTCATTTCAGAGCTGCGCTCGTCCATATAATAAATAGGATTACCCTGGCGAACAAATGGCTGATACAATTCGTCCATCAGTTTTTTTGCTTTTTCTGAAGAGGTGCCAATCACAACTCGGTCGGGTTTTAAAAAATCTTCCACGGCCACACCTTCGCGCAAAAACTCGGGATTGCTTACAACATCAAATAAGGAAAGGTCCAGGTTTTCAGCAATGACAGCAGCGGTTTTTTCGGCCGTACCAACGGGAACCGTACTTTTATTTACAATCACTTTATAAGAAGTGATGATTTTGCTTAAGTCTTTTGCAACGCCCAAAACGTATTGCAGGTCAGCTGCTCCGTCTTTGCCGGGTGGGGTAGGCAAGGCCAGAAAAATAATCTGCGCATCTTTGATACCATCTGCTAGAGAAGTAGTGAAACTGATTCTCTTTTCTTTTATATTACGTTCCAGTAAAACGTCCAGTCCGGGTTCGTAAATTGGTGTTTCTCCTCTGCGGAGTTGATTTATTTTATCTTCATTAATGTCAATGCAAATTACGTTGTTGCCGGTTTCTGCAAAGCAAGTACCGCTTACCAGCCCAACATATCCTGTACCAATTATCGCTATGTTCATAGTGTTCCGTTCTGAAAATTGTGGTGCAAAAGTAGGTAAACAGAGTGGTTATTAAAAGTCTGCTGAAAAAAATTTACAAGTAATAAGATGTTTCAATGCAACTTTCTGCTTCAATAAAAAAACGAAAAACCAAAGTGGTTTTTCGTTTTTTTTACAGGGTATATTTTAAATGGGTAATTATTTTTAGGATTCATCATCATCCATAATAACCACTTCCAGGCCGGTATATTTTCTGGTTGCAGTTTCAAATTTATCTCCATTGGAAAGCATATGGACTACAATGTTTTCTATCGAAATAGGATGCCCGAAACGTACATCTGCAATGTTGTTATACTCGATATATTTACCATCAATAATGACTACACTGCCCGAACCGATAACCTGTAACTCTGTTCCGTTTCTTACAATAACACCAGTATCTTCTCCCAAACCTATTCCGAGTGCGCCTGGTTGTGCGGCAACGGCTTGTGCCAGTCGGTTAAACCTGCCACGTTTATCGAAATGCGAATCAATAACCACATCCTGCATAAATCCTAAACCGGTAGTGATTTTTACTTCTCCTTTAAGGTGAGCTTTATCTGCATTTCCTTCATAAATCATAGTATTGCTCATTGCCATTGCTCCGGCACTGGTGCCGGCAATTACAAAATGCTCGTCCATATATTTCTGGCGAATAAGGGATAATATTTCTGTTCCGCCGAAAATTGAGGAAAGCCGTAATTGATTTCCTCCACTAAACATCACACAATTACATTTTTTGATTCGCTCCAGAAACTCCGGTTTCATAGCATCTTCGCGGTTACGAATGCGTAAATGACCAACATTCAAACAATCCAACTTGCTGAAAGCATCCATATAGTTTTCTGCAACTTCGTCAGGAATCATTGAGGCTGTGGTTATTACCTCTACGAGAGGCTCCTGGAAAGGTTTGATTAATGAAACGATATTCTTTAAAATACCTAGTTCAAAAAACGCCAATCTGTTTCTATCTATTATTCCTTTTTCGAGGTCGGTGCCTTTATCTTCGGCGCCACCTACTGATACCAGAAATCCTTTGGGAGTCATTCAATTAATGCATTTGGTAATATTCGCTCAAAGGTAGGATTTTTAGATATCGCCAATGGTTATTTTTAACCAAAAATTCATAATGTGGAAAAGCTGTGCACTATAGGCACAGCTTTGTTTTATTCTGATTAACCT
>DLGS01000057.1 GCA_002482815.1 Bacteroidetes bacterium UBA7688 | reverse complement strand
GCCCGCTGAAAATAAACATACACTCTATGTTGCTGGCCAACAGGCAGGAAGCTGTAAAAGAGCACCTGAACAGTTTTCAGGAAAATATGGGCTGGACTTTATGGCAAAAAGGCATGATGAACAGGAAGCTGATTGGCCTTGCCGGACAAGGGGTCAAGAATACAGTTTTTCATTCTGTTTTTAGTAAAAGCTGGGCCAGCAGAAGAGAAGAGATTGAATTTCCAAAACAGACATTTCAGCAAATGTTTGCTGATAAAAATAAGGTTTCCAAATAAATCGAATTGTCCGACAAAAGTAAATACCAGGCACTCAATCATAAGTTACCCTTGTTTTTCAAGTCCTGGTGGCTGGATGCAGTGTGTGATGGTGATTGGGGCTATGCGGTGATGAATGAAGAAAATGAAATTTTAGCCGTATGGCCATACCGGCTGGAGCGGAAACTAGGCTTTAAAATACTGCGTAATCCTTTGCTCACTCCTTACCTGGGTCCCCTATGGATTGCGGAAAGAGAAAAGCTAGCAGATTGGATTGAAGTATTATGGCAGCAGCTTCCCAAAAGTGATTTTATGCAATGGTCCTGTCTACCTGAATTCCATAGCAAAGACTTTTTGAGTAAAGCGGATATTTTGCACAAAGAAAAAGTTACTTACTTCCTGGAGTTGAACTCTACGGAAGACGAGCTTTGGGCAAACTTGCACACTACCCGCCGAAATGGAATACGGAAAGGAGAGAAAGAACTGGTTGTTTCAAAAAGTGATTTTACTATTGATGAATTTATCAAGTCGCATAGTTTATCATTTGAAAATAAAGGTAAAAAATATCCTTACTCAACATCCTTCCTTTCAAAAATTACGCAAGCGGCAGAGGCCAATAAAGCTTGTCAATGTTTTACCGCTACAGACGCAAATGGTAAACCTCAGGGAGTGTTATGGCTGGCGTTCGACAATGAAAAAATGTATTACCTGCTGAGCACTACAGTACCTGAAGCCAACCGGGGAACTATGGCTTTACTAACCTGGAATGCCATTCTTGAGGCAAAAAAAATGGCCTTAAAGATATTTGATTTTGAGGGCAGCATGGATGCCGGTATTGCACGGTTCTTTCAGCGTTTTGGCGGAACAAAGATGAGTTACGATGAATTTTCAATGACCAATTCTCCACTCTGGAAACTAAAAAGCAAACTATTAGGATAAGCAATGGGTATAGCGATTATAGTTCCGGAAATTACTGCACGTTTGGTTTATACACTCAAGTGGATCTTTACAGAACAGCTGGGTGTGGCCTTTGAAGTATTGACCGAGAAGCCTGCTGATAAGGACGATTACTTCTTTATTCATTACAACGGCAATAGTACCGAAGGTTTTAAAATTCCTGATGCCGGCTTGTTGTTTGAAAAAGGAATTAATCATCAGGATATTGGGGTAGGGCAATGGGGAGATTTGCCAGTATTGTTTGCGGTCAATGGAAATGAAGCAACTATTCCTTTCGATATTTTCTCAGCTGTATTTCATTGCATCAGCCGCTACGAAGAGTATTTGTCGTTTACACCAGATAAACATCAACGCTATCCTGCAACGGAAGGTATTCTTTTTAAAAATAATTTGCTCGACCGCCCCATAGTCGATGAATGGATTTTTAAGTTTGGAGCTTTACTTGCTTCTTATGGATTAAGCATAAAGCTAAAGCAGTTTGAATTTCTGCCCACCTATGATATTGATATTGCCTGGAGTTATAAACATAAAGGACTGAAGCGCACTTTGGGCGGTTACAGTAAAGATGTAGCTGAAAATAATTTTGCAGCCATTCAGGAGCGAACTGCTGTCCTGCGCGGCAAGAATGCGGATCCCTATTTCAGTTTTGATTTTACCGACAAGTTGCACAAGGAGAATAATTTGCAGCCAATTTATTTTATCCTGGCAGCTGTGCAAAATGGTCCCTTTGACAAGCATATTTTACCCTCTCAGCCTGATATGAAAATGCTGATTAAAGAACTTTCTGAAAAATATCAGGTTGGAATGCATCCCTCTTACGAGACAAATGACAATCCTGAATTATTTCCGCAGGAACAGAAAATATTGTCAGCAATAAGCGGAAGGGGAATTATGATTTCGCGGCAACATTATATAAAATTAACCTTGCCTCAGACGTATAGAAAGCTCATTGAGCTGGGTATACAGCAGGATTATTCTATGGGTTTTGGCACTCATCTGGGATTCAGGGGAGGAACAAGCAGATCGTTTTATTGGTATGATTTGCAGGCAGAACAGCAAACTTCATTGCTGGTTTTCCCCTTTAGTTTTATGGACACTACAGCACATTACGAACTGGAATTGTCAACAGAAGAGGCATTCCAAAAATTGAATAGTATAAAAGAGAACTTGCAAAAAGTTGGCGGATTGCTGATCACTGTGTTTCATAATTTTTCCCTTGGGACGGATAAGGAATGGGCAGGTTGGGCGGCAGCGTATGCAGATTTTTTAAAGAAATAAAGGACGATGGATATTTTAGGAAAAGCAATTTCAGAATACTTTTATGGCGGTAAAGAATATAAACTTTGGGTGCATGATAATCATGGGCCTAAAGTTGAAATGATTGTTCCTATTTACTTTCGGAGTCCTCAGGCAATGCCGGATCTGGAGTTGATGGCGCTCGATTTGTGTAAAGGCAAAACGCTTGATATAGGTGCAGGTGCCGGCAGTCACGCTTTGTATTTGCAGGATCGAGGAATTGATGTTACCGCAATTGATATTTCGGAAGGTGCTGTGGAGGTGATGAAGGAACGTGGTGTGGAGAAGGCTTTGGTTCAGGATATTTTTGAGCTTAAAGGAGAAAAATTCGACACCTTGCTTTTGCTGATGAACGGAATTGGCCTGGTTCAAAATATTGATGGCTTAAAGAAGTTTCTGCTGCACGCAAAAACATTACTCAATAAGAATGGACAGTTGTTATTTGATTCTTCTGATGTGGCTTATTTATACGAAGAGGGTATTCCTGAACTACCTCATTATTATGGCGAAGTAAAATGTTGCTACGAATATCGCAGGCAGAAATCAGATTGGTTCAGCTGGTTGTATATTGATCAGCAAACCTTAAGGCATATTGCTGCTGAGCAAGGGTTTGATACCGAAATTTTATTTATAGACGAATCAGATCAATATCTGGTGCGGCTTACTTTAAAGAAATAGTATTATTGATTGCATTATCATCATTCCAGATTTCCCAGCTTTTATCTGCTTGTGCAATCAGCATTTCATAGCCATTTTTAATGCGGGTTTTGTGCTCTTTCCCTTTTAGAAGAAATACGGTTTCCTTTGGATTGTAGATCAGGTCGTACAGCAAATGCTTTTCGCTTAAAAACTGATAGGGAATATCAGGGTATTGGTCGGTTTCAGGAAACATACCCAATGGGGTAGTATTGACAATTAATAGATGTTCTTGCAGTATTTCTTCCGTCAATTCATTATAAGATAAATCGCCCTTCCCGCTTGCAGATACGAGCTTGTATTCTATTCCTAATTGAGAAAGTGCAAAACAAACCGCTTTTGAAGAGCCTCCTGTTCCTAAAACAAGCGCTTTGTTCATTTCATTATTCAGCAAAGGTTTCAGCGTTTCTGTAAATCCGAAGTGGTCGGTATTGAAACCATACAATTTACCCTCAACTATTTTTACACAATTCACTGCATTGATTTCCCTTGCTTCATCGCTGATATAATTCAGGCAGGAAATCACATCCGTTTTTAGTGGGATCGTCACATTAAGACCAATCATTTCAGGAAAGTTTTCCAGTAATCCCGGGAGTTGTTTAATAATCTTAAGCGTGAAGGGCAAATATTCCGCATTGCGCTTTTCTTTAGCAAACTTTTCAGTAAAATAGAAAGGAGAAAAACTATGCGTTAGCGGGAATCCTATAATGCCGTATTGTTCCATTTAATAAGGTTTTCAGATAAAAAAAGCGATTGCATCGTTAGGATGTCAATCGCTGTAGTTATTTATTCAGTCATAATATTATTTGTCAAGGTAAAAATGGAATGTATCACCACGTAAACCAATGCGTGTTGCTTCTAATGGAATAACATCATTCGGAGCAATGTTCCCAAGATTTACATTGGCGCCCAGCAATTCCATAAAATAAACCTGTTGTGCTTTTTGTGGTGCTTCCCAGATGATTTTCTGAGCCGGAATTTGTGTCAGAATCTCCTGAACCAAACCTTCACGTACCTCACCTGAACCTCTGTATATCCCAACATTTCCTGCTTCACGCGCTTCAGCAATAACATATTTCGAACCGGCACTTAACTCTGAACGCATCAGTTCAATCCATTTATAGGGAGGAATAATGTGCGTGGCATCTTTAGAACCTACTTCAGAAAAAACAGTCACTTCTTTTGCCAGTCTTTCGATATAGCCGCATTTTGTAGCCTGATCGATGCTCATCGAACCATCAGAAACTTCAACATGTTTCAGATTGTATTCTTTTACAATATTAATATAATCTTCAAATTGTCCGCGAATTGCAAATGCTTCAAATAATGTTCCACCGAAATATACCGGAATGTCGTGTTTTTGGTATTCTTCTATTTTGCCTTTCAGATTGGGTGTAACAGCAGAAGTGCCGAAACCAAGTTTTACAATATCAATATAAGGACGGGCACTCGAGATGAAATTTTTCACTTCCTCCAGCGAAAGCCCTTTATCCATAATCATTGTCAAGCCATTATTGCGCGGGATAGAAGTTCTTTCTGGAATATTCTTGAGTGGAAAATTCATAAATATGGATTTGAAATTTGTGGTCAAAGGTAAGCGCAAAAGTATAATTATACCTTATCGATATAGCATAGTTTTTTTGGCAATGAATTAATGGCTGTTTCAGTAACTTAGCGCCTTATTTGAAATTAAATATGAAGCGTGATATTCCTGTTATTGGATTTATTATAGGAGCTTTAACTCCTGTTCTTGGTTTTTTTATTGTCTATCTGATTTTCAGAAATGGTGATTTGTCTTTTGAGAATTTTATAAAAGCCACCTGGCCAAGAAATAGAGATTTTGCAAAATTGCTTACACTGAGTCTTTTGGCAAACCTGATTCCATTTGTTTATTGCAATTTTAAACGATACGATTATATTTCGAAAGGCGTTTTTGTAGCAACTATGTTGTACGTCGTGCTTATTGTGTTGTTGATGTTTGTGTGGTAGTTAAATGACTCTTTACTTTGAAATACTATATCATAGCAGGAGAAGCCAGTGGTGATTTGCACGGTAGCAATCTCATCAAAGCATTGCATCAGCAGGATACCTCAGCAGAAATTCGCTGCTGGGGTGGCGATAAGATGGAGGCTGCAGGTGCCACGCTGGTAAAGCATTACAGGGATCTTGCTTTTATGGGTTTTGTAGAAGTAATCAAACATCTGGATAAAATTCTGCGTAATATTTCTTTTTGCAAACAGGATATTGAAAATTATAATCCGGATGTTCTTGTCTTAATTGACTATCCCGGTTTCAATTTACGCATTGCCAAATGGGCAAAAAAACAAGGATTAAAGGTTGTCTATTATATCTCTCCTCAGGTGTGGGCCTGGAAAGAAAATCGTGTAAAGGGTATAAAAGAGTCAGTTGACAAAATGCTGGTCATACTTCCTTTTGAAGTTGATTTCTACAGGAAATGGCATTTTGAAGCCATCTATACAGGTCATCCCTTGATAGAGGTTATTCAGCAGGAAATTAATGACGAGCCGCTTGTTTCCTTAGGTCATAAGCCAATCATAGCCCTGCTGCCCGGCAGCAGAGAGCAGGAAATAAAAACTAAACTCCCCATTATGCTTTCTGTAGTGGAAGCCTTTCCTGAGTATCAGTTCGTGGTGGCACAGGCACCATCTTTACCGGAGAATCTTTTGTTGGATATTATTGGAGACAAACAAGTCTTGCTGGCAAAAAATCAAACCTATAATTTATTAAAACAAGCAAAAGCGGGCCTTATAACAAGTGGTACTGCAACGCTCGAAACTGCTTTATTTGGATTGCCACAGGTTGTTTGCTATAAAGGCAATTCAATTTCCTTTTGGCTTGCAAAAAAGCTGGTTAAGGTAAAATACATCTCTCTGGTGAACCTGATAATGGACAAGGAGGTTGTGACAGAATTGATACAGGATGATTTGAATAAAGAAAATCTGGTAGCAGAGTTGAAAAAGATTGTAACAGAAGGGCCGGCATTAAATAAAATGAAAAATGATTACCGCGAACTGTGGGCGAAACTGGGCTCTAAACCTGCTTCTTCAGTTGCTGCAAAAGAAATTATCGCAATTGCGAAACAATAATTAAGACACATGAGTAAATTATTTTCTCCTTATACCATTAAAAGTATCACACTAAGAAACAGGATTGTGGTTTCGCCAATGTGTCAATATTCATGTGTGGATGGTTTTGCTAATAACTGGCACCTGGTTCATTTGGGAACCCGCGCAGTTGGCGGGGCGGCACTCATTATTCAGGAAGCAACCGCTGTAGTTCCCGAAGGCCGTATCAGTTACGCAGATATGGGCATCTGGAAAAATGAGCATATTGAAAAGCTAAAGGAAATTACGACTTTCATTGAAGAGCAAGGTGCTGTTGCAGGAATACAATTAGCACATGCCGGTCGTAAAGCCAGTGCTGAAACTGCCTGGAATGGCGGCCGTCAGATAAAAGAGGGCCCCAATAGCTGGTTGCCTGTGGCGCCTTCTGCGATTCCTTTTCATGAAAAAGACCTGACACCTAAAGAACTATCAATTGAGGAAATAAAGAATATTGTGCAGGCGTTTAAAACAGCTGCAGAACGATCTTTGAAAGCCGGTTTCAAAGTTGTCGAAATTCATGCTGCTCATGGCTATCTGATTCACGAATTTTATTCTCCATTAAGTAATAAAAGAACAGATGAGTATGGCGGAAGTTTCGAAAACAGGATTCGGTTATTACTCGAAATAATTGAAGCAGTTCAAGTTGTCTGGCCTGAAAATTTACCCTTTTTTGTTCGTATTTCTGCTACCGACTGGGTGCAGGAAGGCTGGACAATTGAGGATTCGGTTAAACTTTCCGGAATTCTCAAAGTCAAAGGCGTCGATTTAGTCGATGCTTCCAGTGCGGCAAATATTCCTAAAGCACCGATTCCTGTTGGGCCTGGTTATCAGGTTCCGCTTGCTGCACAAATCAAAAAAGATGCGGTAATACCAACTGGTGCTGTAGGACTAATTACTGATGCAAAACAGGCAGAGGAAATTCTTCAGAAAGGAGAAGCGGATTTGATTTTTCTGGCAAGAGAGCTATTAAGAAATCCTTATTTCCCATTGGAGGCAGCGAAAGAATTGGGCTACGAAATAGAATGGCCGAAACAATATGAGAGGGCGAAATAAATAAACTGATGAATGATGAAACTGATTCAAACCATTTACATTGTATGTTCTATGTTGCTGACGCAAAATGCGTTTGCACAGCAAAAGGTCATTGCAAATGTAACAATGGAAACGAAGTCTGAAAGAAAGAATGAAATTGTTTACCGGAAAGGGACAAAACTTGAATTGTCAGATTTTCAGGGAGATGATGAACCTAATATGGATGCAGTGGCAATGGCCTATTCCGGCGTTTCTGTCAGATATACCGGAACCATAAAAAATGGCTTGATTAAGCTTGAGATTAAAATGTATGCTTCGTTCGACAAGTCAAAATCCTGGTGTCTGGAAACATCGCGAAATGAAAGAACCCTCGCTCACGAACAAAGGCATTTTGATATTACAGCATTAAATGCATGTGCTTTGTTTGAGGAACTGCAATCTTATCATTTTACCAAAAACTTTGAAAGAGAAATTGCGGATTTACAGAAGAAATACCAGAAAAAGAATGAATCTGACCAGGATGATTACGACTCTGAAACGAATCATGGAATCAAAAGAGAAGTGCAGGAAGAATGGAATCAAAAAATATTAAAGGCAATTAGCGAAGCAGGTAGTTGCTTCCAAAACTAACAACACAATAAACTTATTTATGAACCTGAAAAAAGCCCTTGTTGCTTTATCTTTTTTGTTTGCTGCAAGCCAAAATTCTTTTGCACAATCGAATAACGAATACACTTCTTCTGAAATTTTACACAAACTAAAAAAGCTGAACACTGTCGGTTCGGTTTTATATATTGCCGCACATCCGGATGATGAAAATACCCGGCTGCTGGGCTATCTGGCTAACGAGCGCAAACTAAGAACAGGTTATTTATCACTTACCCGGGGTGATGGTGGACAAAATCTGATTGGAAAAGAACAAGGTGAAATGCTGGGTCTTATCCGTACGCAGGAATTGCTGGCGGCGCGAAGGGTGGATGGAGCAGAGCAGTTTTTTTCCCGCGCTTATGATTTTGGATTTTCAAAAAATCCTGAAGAAACATTTACGTTCTGGAATAAGGAAGCCGTGCTCGCCGATGTTGTTTGGGTGATTAGGAATTTCAAACCCGATGTAATTATTTGCCGCTTCCCCACAACAGGAGAAGGGGGGCATGGACATCATACTGCATCTGCAATCCTTGCAGTAGAAGCATTCAGTGCGGCTGCCGATCCAAATCGTTTTCCGGAGCAATTGAAATCAACTCAGGTATGGCAGGCTAAACGTATTTTCTGGAATACGTTCAATTTTGGCGGACTGAACACCACTGCTGAAAACCAGGTGAAGCTCGATGTTGGCGGCTACAATCCTTTGTTAGGAAAATCGTATGGAGAGATTGCAGCAGAAAGTCGTTCTAATCATAAGAGCCAGGGATTTGGTTCTGCGAAAACACGAGGTGAGGCGTTCGAATATTTCAAACAGCTAAAAGGCGATAGTGCTAAAAAGGACTTGTTCGAAGGGATTAACCAAACCTGGAATCGCTTCGGAACAACGGCGAAATTTAAAACCATGTTGGATAATTGCATTGCACAATACAATACTCAGGCACCGGAAAAATCAATCCCGGCGCTTGTAAATATTTACAAACAACTGGAGCAATCAAATTATAAGAATACGGAAACGCAGTATTGGAGAAACCAGAAATTAAAAGAACTCAAAGAGATTATTATCGCCTGCTCAGGATTTTGGATAGAAGCTTCAGCGTCAGATTACAGTGCTATTCCCGGCAAACAGATTGACCTGACGACACAATTAATTGTTCGTAATAATGCCGCAGTAAAAGTTCACCACCTGCAGTATATTTCCAGTGACAGCAATGGTACATTTGACCTGAAGCCTAATCAGTTTTATTCTTTTAAAAGGAAAGAGAATCTGGCTTCGGCTATTAATTTTTCCACGCCCTATTGGCTGGCAACTCCGCACACTACCGGTTCATTTATTGTTGATGATCAGGCGCTGATTGGACGCGGGGAGAATGCCGCTCCGCTGAATATTTCCATTGATATGAGTATCGGTGGCCTCCGTTTTACTCATACTACTCCTGTGATATACAAGTCGACTGACCCGGTAAAGGGTGAGCGGTATCATCCGGTAGAAATATTGCCACCCGCGTCTGTAAATGCAAGCGATGCCGTTTACGTATTTCGCAATGGGAATGAAAAGAAAATCCGCTTTGTCGTAAAAGCAAATACAGCAAAAGTGAAAGGTGAACTTAAAGCGGAAGTGAGTAATGGCTGGTCTGTCAGTATTGATCAGCCTGCATTCGATCTTTCTGCAAAAAATGATGAAGCAATCATCGATGCTTATGTGACACCCGGAGAAAATGCAAAAAGCGGAAGCATTTCCGTTTCGCTTCTGATAGATGGAAAAACCTACAGCAAAAGCATTAAACGAATTGACTACGATCATATACCCTCACAGTTTACTTTGTCTGAAGCCAGGACTAATCTCGTGAAGGCAGATGTGCTGAAATCAGGAAATAGCATTGGATATATTCCAGGTGCAGGCGATGATGTTCCGGCTTGCCTGCAGCAAATCGGTTATAAAGTGACGATGCTTCCCGATGATGTTTTGGCTACAATTGACTTGTCTCAATTTGATGCAATTGTTACCGGAGTTCGTGCTTATAATACAAACGAGAAATTGCAATTACACTATAAGAAACTAATGGGCTTTGTGAAAAATGGCGGGAATCTGATTGTGCAGTACAACACGAATAATCGTATCAGCACTATTCCTCAAAACATCGGACCTTATCCTTTCGTAATTACCCGTGAGCGTGTAACAGATGAAAAAGCGGCAGTAACGATGACGAAGCCAAATCACCCTGCATTTAATTTCCCGAATAAAATAACAGAAGTTGATTTCGAAAACTGGATTCAGGAAAGGGGTATTTACTATGCTACAGATTCTCTGAATCAATACGAAAAGATATTGTCCATGAAGGATCCGAATGAAAAGCCAAACGAAGGCAGTTTGTTGATTGCACCTTATGGAAAAGGAAATTTTGTGTACACAGGATTGGCGTTCTTCCGTCAGCTCCCTGCCGGTGTTCCCGGTGCGTATCGCCTGTTTGCAAATCTCATTAGTTTGCCACCTAACGACTCTAAAAAGAAATAAGTATGCGGGAGGAAAAACCACCATTTCTTAAGACCTGGACTAACGTGTACTTGCTGCTCGTGGTGGTTTTAATTATAGTTATTCTGTTCCTGTATTTTGTTACGCAATATTTTTTATGAGTTTAATTGACTGGTCGGTTTTAATGATCACCCTGCTCTCCATTATTTTATATGGGGTCTGGAAAAGCCGTGGTACAAAAAACATAGAAGGATATTTGCTGGCCGACCGTCAACTGCCCTGGTATTCAGTTGGATTGTCTGTAATGGCAACGCAGGCCAGTGCAATTACGTTTCTTTCAGCTCCTGGTCAGGCATACAGTGATGGTTTGCGGTTTGTTCAGTTTTATTTTGGTTTGCCGCTGGCAATGATTGTGATTTGTATCGCATTCATTCCTGTATTTCAAAGGTTGAATGTTTACACGGCTTATGAGTATCTGGAAAATCGTTTTGACAATAAAACCCGCAGTCTCACAGCTTTTTTATTTTTGCTTCAAAGAGGTTTGTCAACCGGCATTACCATTTATGCGCCTGCCATTATTTTATCCACTATTCTAAGTGTCAGTATTACCTATACAACTTTATTTATGGGTGGCGCTGTTATTTTGTACACCGTTTATGGAGGTACAAAAGCTGTTTCTTACACACAGATGTTTCAAATGGCTATCATCTTTGGGGGCTTGCTTTTTGCAGGATTTATGGTGGTGCATTTATTACCACCAGAAGTCGGTTTTACAGATGCATTGCACATTGCCGGCAAGATGGGGAAGATGAATGCGATTGACACCAAATTTGATTGGAATAACCGTTACAATCTCTGGTCAGGCATTATTGGCGGTTTCTTTTTGCAGCTTTCTTATTTTGGTACAGATCAATCTCAGGTTGGACGTTATCTTACAGGAAAGTCAATTGCCCAAAGCCGCCTTGGGCTCGTGATGAATGGATTATTGAAGATTCCGATGCAGTTTTTGATATTGTTAATCGGAACCTTGGTTTTTGCGTTTTACCAGTTTCATACTCCTCCTGTTTTCTTTAATAAAGTAGAAGTTGAAAGCATCCGGAAAAGTCAATACAGCAAGCAGTTCGATTCTCTTCAGCAGGAATATGTACTTCAACAGGAATCAAAAAGAAAGCAGATCAATGAGTATGTTGTTGCCCTGCATCAAAATGATAACATCCGGCAACAAGATGCCGGAGCGGCATTAAAAATCAGCCAGGCAGAAGCAGATACGATCCGTGCCAAAACAGTAAGGTTGGTACGAAAAAATACGGGCAGTCAGAAAACCAATGATACAGATTATGTGTTTCTTTCGTTTGTGATGGACTTTTTGCCGGTTGGACTTGTTGGATTGTTGATTGCGATTATTTTTCTGGCAGCAATGGGCTCCACGGCGAGTGGATTAAATTCACTTGCGTCCACCACTGTTGTGGACTTTTACAAGCGGTTTCATAAACAGGAAGAAAGCGAAGCATATTATCTTTCGGCATCACGCTGGATAACAGTATTGTGGGGTTTGTTTTGTGTTGTGGTTGCGTTCTTTGCCAGCAGGCTTGGCGATAATCTTATCGAAGTGGTTAATATCCTTGGCTCGTTTTTTTACGGTACAATATTGGGTATTTTTCTGGTTGCCTTCTGGATGAAAAATATAAAAGGAACGGCAGTTTTTTATGCAGCGCTGATTACCGAGCTTTTTGTCATTGCCGCCTGGTATTTTAACGTCATGGCATTTTTGTGGCTCAACGTTTTGGGCTGTTTGTTATTGATGATATTGGCATGGATAATCCAGCAGTTTTTATCTTCTGCCAAAAGCGCTTAATAGTCATATTTGTTTTTCCAGTTTTGCTTTAACGATTGCCTCAACTTATCCTCACTTGGATTTTGACCAGGTTCGTACAATTTGGTATTTGAAATTTTCTCGGGTAGAAATTCCTGTTCAACAAAATTGTTGCTGAAATCGTGCGCATATTGATAACCTTTCCCATAATCCATGGTCTTCATCATTTTTGTAGGAGCATTACGCAAATGCATAGGTACAGGTAGGTCTCCTGTTTGCCGGACAAGACTTTGTGCTTTCCCAATGGCCATGTATGAAGCATTGCTTTTTGCAGAGGTAGCAAGGTAGATTGCTGTTTGTGAAAGGATAATCCTGCACTCGGGATAACCAATCATTTCAACTGCCTGAAAGGTTGAAGTAGCCAGTAATAGGGCATTTGGATTGGCATTGCCAATATCTTCCGAAGCAAGAATGAGCATTCTTCTGGCTATGAATTTTGGATCTTCGCCACCCTCTATCATCCGTGCCAGCCAATACACAGCAGCGTTTGGATCACTGCCGCGCATCGACTTGATAAAGGCAGAAATAATATCATAATGTTGTTCGCCGTTTTTGTCATACAAAGCCATTTTTTGCTGTACTACATCCTGTACCAATTGGTTGGTAATTATTCCGTTTCCGCCCGGTAAAGCCGAAAAAAGTAATTCCAAAAGGTTTAATAGTTTTCTTGCATCTCCTCCACTAAGCTGCAATAGCGCTTCCCATTCCTCAATTTTAATCTGATGGTTTTTTAAGATTATGTCTTGTTCCAAAGCCTGCTTCACTAAGGTTTTCAATTCCTCTTCTGCCAGTGGTTGCAATACATACACTTGCGACCGGCTGAGTAGTGCGCTGATTACTTCAAAGGAAGGGTTTTCTGTTGTTGCGCCTATCAAAGTAATAATTCCTTTTTCCACAGCGCCAAGCAAACTGTCTTGTTGCGCTTTATTGAAGCGATGCAATTCATCGATAAAGAGCAATGCCTGACCTTCCAGTCGCGCCCGCTCTATTAGTGCCCTTACTTCCTTTACGCCGCTGTCAATAGCACTAAGCGTGAAGAAAGGCAGATGTAATGAATGCGCAATGATTTGTGCCAGGGTTGTTTTGCCAACTCCCGGTGGTCCCCAGAAAATGATCGAATGGGCACTGCTCTGTGCAATCATCTGAGATAGCACTCTGCCTTCTCCTACCAAATGTTCCTGTCCCACAAATGTGTTCAGTGATTTTGGTCTCATCCGTTCTGCCAGTGGAATATTCTTTGTCATAATTTTAGTAGTCTAAGCTGGTTAAAATTCAGTGCATTGGTTTACTTTCGTATTCCTCTCATTTTAAAAAATTACCCAAAGCAATGAAGCGCAATTTACTACTATTAGGATGTTTGCTCAGTTTTTCATGTCTGACTTTTGCTCAGAAGAAAAATGCAAAAAAGGATCCTCCGCAGGAAAAATTGACCATTCCGGGCTCAGCGTCATTGCGCCCTCCGGTAAAGGCAATGGATCTAAAATTTGATTACAAACAAGTCAATGCTCCAATGCCTCAGTTTGATATTTTTAATCATCAGAATGAGAATATTACCAAAGATGTGCTGGATGCAGGTGGAAATATCATAATGATGGTTTTTAATCCGGTATGCGACCACTGCGAAAATCAGACCAAACTGTTTATTGATAATATCGATCTTTTCAAAAAGAGCAGGCTTCTATTGGTTGCTGCCCCTGTTCAGGTTCCCAATCTTTCTTATTTTGAAAGTAATGTAAAATTCAGTTTGTATAAAAACCTGATGACAGTCTCTGTAGACAGTGCAAAGGTGTTGGATAAAATTTTTAATTATGTTGAATTGCCACAAATAAATATTTACGATGGTAAAACACACCGTCTTCTGAAAACGTTTAACAGTTTGCAACCACTCGATTCTTTGCGCTCTTTTATTCAATAATTTGATGAGTTTCTAAAGCCGGTTTCCTGAAAATTAACCTATAATTCATACTGCAAAATGGGTAACTTTATGGCATTATATGAAAACGTTTGCCTTTACTTTTTGTAGTTTTTTGTTTTTGTTTTGCAGCTCTTGTACGCAGGAGCCAACGAATTACAGCGGCGAATATCCGGACGATGTTCGGATGATAATTGAGAATAAATGCGCAACAGCCGGATGCCATAATGAAAAAAGTTTCACCAACGCTGCCAATCTGCGGCTCGACGGGTGGGAGCATTTATGGAAGGGGAGCGGAACAGGTTCTGTTCTTATTCCCTATAACCCTGCCAATAGTTCTCTTCTTTATTTTATAAATAATGACCCGTTGCAAGGCCCGGTTTTGTTGCCGCAGATGCCATTGAATATGCCTTCTTTGACGCAGGCTGAATACGCCACTATCAAGGCTTGGGTAGCTGCCGGCGCACCGGATAAAACCGGTAAAATTCCCTTTGCTGCCAATCCTGACAAGAGGCAAAAGATTTATATTACCCAGCAAGGATGTGATTTGATTGCCGTAGTTGATGCTGAATCGAATCTGATTATGCGATACATCAATATCGGTACCGAGCCTGCTATTGAAATTGCTCACTGCGTCCGCTTTAGTCCCGATGGCAAATATGCTTATGTTAGTTTTACCAAAGGACAATACATTCAAAAGATTGATGTGGCATCGGATGCCGTTGTTGGCAGTGTGTTTTTGGGTGCCGGATCCTGGAATCTGTTTAAGCTGTCAGATGATGGAACGCAAATGGCGGTAAGCGACTTTAGTAGTCCCGGCCGATTGGTATTCGTTGATCTGGTGCAAATGAAGTTCCTCGAGGAACGAACCATTTATGATTTGATTACTCCACATGGCATTGCCTCAACCCCAGGTTTTGATACTTTTTTTGTGACATCTCAAATTGGTAATACTGTTTATCGTATTACAGCAAAAGGAGCAGTCAAGGCGATCAGTATTGATGAAAATGAACCCAATCCTTTAAACGGATCACGCGATCCGCACGAGATATTATTTTCGCCGGACAGAAGTAAGTATTTTGTGACCTGCCAGAAATCGAATGAGGTTAGGGTAATGGATGCTCATTCCAACTTGTTATTAAGAGTCTTGCCGGTGGGCAATTTTCCGCAGGAAATTGCAATCAGCAAAACGAAGCCCTATATTTTCGTGAGTTGCGAAGAAGAAGTGACTGCCGAATTTCCGAGCTTCAAAGGAGCCGTATACGTGATTGATTATAATACGCTGGAACTGGTAAAACGTATTCCCGGTCCTTTTTATCAGATTCATGGTATTACGGTAGACGATAAATCAGGAAAGGTTTTTGTGGCGAGCCGGAATGTCTCGAGTACGGGGCCTGCTCCCCATCACACATCCCAATGTGGTGGAAGAAATGGTTTCTATTCAGTTATAGACCTCAATACGCTTCAGTTGAGTAGTAATAAGCGGTTTGAAAGTACGGTAGACCCTTATTCTGCCGATGTAAGATTTAAATAGAAAAACGGTTTTGAACTATGCCGAATTCAAAAAGAAACAGGATTGTTTTTCATGTTACGGTAGCGGGTATTACACTTTTAATGCCTGTTTTGGACGCCCCATCTCCTAAACCTACGGCGCTTTTAATGCTTAATAACCCATTTGTCGGGATAGATTTTGTTTTGCATTTTCTCTGCCTGCTTTTTGGCTATGTCAACTATGTCTATTTAGTTCCAAATTTGTTTTACAGAAAGTCAAAAACCATTTACTTTTTAGCTGTCATATTTGTGTTTGCGTTCTTTTGCCTGGTTCCGGATATTTTGGCACGCATTCCGTTTATTCCATATTTTCCGGCCGATGATGAATTGCATATACACACAATTGTTCAGGTAAGGCATGTTTTTTTCCTCTTTATGGTGATTCTGCTTTATGGGATTGTGACAGTTGCCGAAGAACGAAGAAGGGCGGCAGTGAACGAAAAGATGATAGCCGAAATGAGATATCTGAAAGCACAGATTAATCCCCACTTTTTGTTTAATACTTTAAATAGTATTTACGCCATACTGATGGTTAATCCGCTGGAAGCAGGGAAAGCAATTATTAAAATGTCCAATATTATGCGACACATTTTAAAAGCGTCCGAAAATTCTTCTGAACATTTATCAGAAACCTTGGATATTCTGAAGGATTATATTGACTTGCAGAACGATAGGTTCAAAGAAACGATAGACGTAGAATATTCTGTGCAAGGTAGTCCCGAAGGCTTGCAAATTGCCCCGTTGCTGATTATTCCTTTTGTAGAAAATGCTTTTAAATACGGGATTAATCCAAGTGAAAAATCAAAAATCACTATTCGCATTGAGTTGGGTGATAATAAACTGAAATTAGTTGTTTCCAATAAAGATTTTCACCTCCTGAATTTTATTAAAGGCTCAGGTATTGGTATGGAGAACACAAAGCGGAGATTACAACTTTTGTATCCGGATCGTTATCAACTTGAGATTAAAAAGGCAAACGGAATGTTTAATGTGAATCTGCAGCTTTCATTGAGCTAAAAATTATGTGTGTTTAATCTCATTTTTAATGTTGTTTGTCTTATAGTGTTAGTCTTTGTGAAATCAATTTTAATCTTTGCGCAAAAATCATTGTTGTGTAATTTTTAAATTAAAGTATTTTATATGATAAATGCAATTGCCCTTGATGATGAGCCGCCAGCCCTGGACATTTTAAAATCGTATTGCGGAAGAGTTGATTTTATCAGCTTAATCAAAACTTTTACCAGCCCTTCAGAGGCACTTCAATACCTGAAAAAATATCCGGTGGATTTGTTATTTCTGGATATTCAAATGCCTGAAATATTAGGAGTCGAATTCAGAAAAAAAATTGACCCCGATATCATGGTCGTCTTTACTACTGCATATAGTAATTATGCCGTAAGTGGTTTCGATCTTAATGTGATCGACTTTCTCTTGAAACCATATCCATTTGAGCGTTTTATTCAATCTGCGGAAAAGGTGAATCAATATTTTACCAATATCCATCAAAAATCTACTTCTGAAAACCCCTACATATATTTACGCGCAGATTATGGATTAGTTAAAGTTCCATTGGATAAATTGATTTATGTGGAAGGTTTAGAGGATTATTGTAAATTCTATTTTACCGATGGTAATCCGATGATTTTTAGAATTACAATGAAGGTTTTGGTTGAAAAATTACCTTCTTCTTTGTTTGTTCGTGCCCATCGTTCCTTTATTGTAAGTATCAATAAATGTGAACGTATTCGCGGTAATGTCCTATATATTAATGGCCTTGAAATTAACATTGGCCGGATTTACAAGCAACAAGTGTTTGAGATTTTTAAAGGTAAAATCTAAACATGAGCTGCAATTTTTGCCAAATTCGTTAAAATTTAGGTTTCCTGAAATCTCCGCAGTAATGTGTTTTTTGTCGCCAAAAAAATGTCGTTTGGCGCAAATCTTTGTCTTTCTATTTTAAATTTTCAAGATTTGTGATTGGTAGTATAGCAACTTCCGCAGTTACGCTTTTGTGCCGTTTTTTTTAACAAAGTTTATTTAGTAATAAATTATTGATTTTGCGCTTCTTAGGGTTGGATGCGTTGAATAAAAAAACGGGTATAGGTATTAAGTTTTCAAAAAGTTTAAAAACAGTTAAGTTATGATCCCTTTATTTACTCCGTCATCAGCTTCACCGGGACATCCCGGAAGGTCAGACCGCAGGAAATCGCTCCTATTCTGGAGGAATCTTGCGGTGTCGTGTACGTTGCTCTTTGCAGCGCTTGTTCCTGATTTATCGAAGGCGCAAACATCGCTGACGATAGGTACAGGTACCTCATCATCTTCGCAATGGCCTATTTATACCCGTAACAGGTATAAATAGGCCATTGCGAAGA
>DLGS01000428.1:637-8376 GCA_002482815.1 Bacteroidetes bacterium UBA7688 | reverse complement strand
CACCTACTCCGGATGATTGATATTAATGGCAAAACGACCAATATCAATCATCCGGAGTAGGTGAAAACCGTTTGTAAGTGAACTGATTTCTATGGTTCTATCCTGATTGTTTCTTAAACCACTCCATACTTTTTGACCTGCAGTATTAAATATTTGGATTTCCGACTGGCTTGTCATTCCAGTGATTTCTATGACTGTTGAAGCTGGATTTGGAGTAATCGATTGTGGGCTGACTGAATAACAATTTGGATTCACCACTATTGTTGAGCTATATTTTTTTTGTTGACCATTTTCATTTATTTTAAGTCTGAAAAAAGATTTCATTTCCTGAGGGGTTTCGTAATGAGTAACAATGTAAAAATTCCTATTTCTGCTCAACAAAAAGAGACTATCATGCTGTTGTTTGGTTTGGGATAAGAAGGAGGGTTTTCAATAGAAGATTCATGGATGGCATTCGATAGTGCTTCGTTAATTTATCGGTGCTGATCGATATAAATTACATTACCATCCGGGTCGGCCAGCATTAAGCTTGCGGGGCCGGTTGTTTTTTCATCGGCTTCGGCGGTCAGTTTTATTCCGTCTGCTTTTAATTTACCTTGTATAGATCTGACATCTTCAAACGCTTCAATATTTTTTGCGTTTTCGTCCCAGCCGGGGTTGAAGGTCAGAATATTACCCTGGAACATTCCCTGAAACAAACCAATTAATGCATTCTCATTTTTCATTATCAGGAAATGCTTGTCCATCCCGCCTCCCAAAACGGTAAAGCCAAGCTTTTCATAGAATGCTTTTGAGACACTGAGGTCTTTCACACTGAGGCTTACCGAAAATGCTCCTAATTTCATATTGCTTACCTTTTTGGGTGTACTGTTTGATGGTGTTGCTACCGGGATTGATTTGGTGTCATCTGCTTTGATAAACAAACTTTTGAACAAAAATAAAACAGCTACTGCTACAGCAAATCCGGCAAAAAAGGCGATTGTTCTTTTCATAAAAATACTGTTGTAGATTTTAATAATGCACTAAACTACATTGGTTTTTCGTCAAAATTTACCATCCAGTGGATACCAAATCTGTCGGTAAACATCCCAAAATATGCCCCCCAGAAAGTCTTATCCAACGCCATTGTTACCTGGCCGCCTGCCGAAAGGCCATTGAACAGCTTGTCTGCTTCTTCCTGGCTGTCTGCATTTATCGAAATTGCATAATTATTTCCTTCTTTAAAATTTGCAGACCATTCTCCGCCGGTGTCGCTGCCCATTAGCATGGTTTCTTTACTGATAGGTAAGGAAACGTGCATGATCTTATTGCCATCTTCTTCACTCATTGGTGGGGCGCCTTCCTGTGGCATATCTTTAAATTTTCCGATGTAGGGGTATTCTCCACCGAATACGGATTTATAAAAATCGAAAGCTGCTTCGCAATTTCCGTTGAAGGTCAGGTAAACATTTACTGTAGCCATTGGTATATCTCTTTATTGGTGATTTTATCCGGACAAATATATTAAAGTTCAGTAAGGCAATATCATTATTTTAATATCAAGCACTATGGCCCGCTTATTAATTCTATTGCTTTCTCCATTAGTTCGTCGCGATTTTCCCTGATACCCTTAATTGTTGGCTTTACTTCAAGATCCGGGATAATACCTACCCTTTGCGTTTCTTTTCCATCAGGATAATAAACACCTATACCCGAAATCATACTCTTTAAACCACCGGGCAAAGGAATTGATGATACATTTCCATCCGCTCCTGCAGTGGTGCTGCCGATAATTGTTGTGTTTTTTCCCGCCCGGAATGCCATCGCTGTATATTCAGCCTGGCTTTGTGTCTGCTCATTCACCAGCACCACTAATTTGCCATCATAGCTTTTCCCAAAGCCTGGTATTTTCAGTACCTTGTTTATCGTGAATTCACCGGGATTTTTCATGCTACCCGTGCTGAATTTTACAAAAGGTTTTAGCATGGAAGTAAAATAAGAACCCAGACTAAATGGTACAAAGGTGGCCGGGTAATTGCGGATGTCGATGATGATACCTTTGGTGTCTTTAAATTCCTTTTTGATGTGTTGAATATCGTCTTCTTTAATTGTTTGAAGTGTGACATAGCCGATGTTGTTGTCCAGTATTTTAAATGATTTGCTGTCACTTTTTTTATACCAGCTATAGATATTCAAACTGTCACGCGGGTAAAGATTCAGGGGGATATTCTTTTCCTTTTCATCTTTCCCGATGATTGCGATTTCAATTGTGCGACTATTGGAGCGTAAAAGGTCAATCGACATATTTCGGAGCTGTGTTGGCTTATTTGATGCGGGAAAGTAGGGTGATTTTTCTTCGATCATTTCTTGGATACTCCTGCCGTTTATTTTGGTAATGACGTCTCCGATTGCTAGGCCTGTCCTGTCTTGTAACTCGGGATTGTAATAATCTGTTACCACCAGTTTGTCTTCTATAAAACGGACATGGACAGGAGGATAAAATTTTCCTTTCCACTGATCAATTTTATCGGCTGCCCCCCAGAGATTGGCATGCGTGTCGTGCACTTCTGCAATAAGCTTCAGCATGGCCTTTTCATATTCCAGTTCGGTGGATGCATTGATAAATACCGGCAGATATTCGGGCAGAACCTGGTTCCAGTTTTTATCTGTGAGATGTTTGTAGGGAAAGAAATAATGAATCATATTCCAATACCTGAACAGCGCAAGGATTCTGAATCCATTATCAGGGTAGGGCATTGACGGATACAAATGCTCGTTGCGGAAATCAGGGTTGCCAATTCCTTCTTCCATACCAATGTAATAATGCTCGTTTTCGCGCTCCGCATTTTTTACTTTTTGGAGTAATACTTGCAGGTTTTCTGAAAATCCGGAATTCGCTATCCAGTCCAGGTCAGGTTTAAGGATTACATCGTCAGAGGTATTTGTCTTTTTATTGTTTTCCTTATAATCTCCAAGGCCTTGAATCCAACTCACGAAGAGCTCGTCTCTTTTTTTCGTGTCGTCTGAGACAAGAATTTTCGGTAAAATCCGGAATAATTCATAATCCCAGTTATAGTTTCCTTTGGCAATATTTGGATGATGATATTTCAAAAAGCCCCAGATTAATCCAAGCTGTTTCAGGTTTTCAAGTTGTTGTTTCCCGGCTTGAAATTCGTTAATTCCCGAACCCTTGTTAAACTGTGTATCCAGGTCAGCAGGTAGTAGTTTCTTTACGAGTGGTTTTACGTTTTTGATGTCTTTACCGTCGATGGATACAGACAAGTTATCCAGCCACATTTTCCCTTTCCCGACCAATAATCCACCCACAACAATCGCTTTCGTTTTTTGCGGGTTCATATCCAGTGTAATCTCATATTTTGCCCACCCCGTAGTGCCTTTAATTCCCACTTTACTCATATTGTCAAAACCAATGGATGGGTCAATTCTCATCCACAGGCCGGCATATCCTTCTGTTACATTTTCGGTTCTGATAAAACCGGATAAGGTTATTTTCTTCCCGGGATAATTATCCGGAAGGGTATAGCCCCAGGAATTAAAACCAGTACTTCCACCTTTGAACTCAATAGTAGCGGAGTATTGCCCGCTGATGGAGTTGGCAGAGTCCAGGGCCATTTTGTAATCCTCTCCACCAAAATTATACCATCCCCTTGCGGTACCTTTCTCCGTTTTTTCAAAGTCTAAATTTAATGGCGCAAGCACACCTGTGCTTTGTGCAAAAACGGGTAATGAACTGACGAAAAGAAAGAACAGATATATGGATTTTTTCATTGGAGAAATTGAAAAGATTAAAACATGCCAAGCTCTTTTTCTAAGTTCTGTTTGGCCTGAATTTCAAATTTGCTATAAAAATAATCTGATTTGTAAATGCGTTCCATGCCCAGGAAATGCCGGATTACTTTTTTGCGCCCCGGTTTGTATACCAGATCCGGATAAACAGCATATTCTTTTCGTACAGCATTGCAGTAGGACGAATATACTTCCCATTCCTGACCTAATATAGAAAGATCAGCATCAGTAAAGTAATTCGTGTCACTGTCAGCAGATAAAAGATGTGATTTTGTGGCTAAAATTTGTGATTTGCAGCGTGAGATCATTTCCATAGGAACAGCAATCTGTTCCATTCTTTTCACTGCAAGCTCAGCACTCCTTTCCTCGTTGTCGCCACGCTGGGCATTGTAGATAATATCGTGGTAATAAAGGCTGAACAAAACCGTATGCCAGTTTTTTACTTCAGCTTTCACTGTTGTTAATTGTGTCAGCAGATTCTCCAGATGTTCCGGCGTATGATAGTATCTGCCTGGTTCTGAATAGTGTTGTTCAATCTCGTCCCACAATTCATTTGTCAGGCCTGTATGGTCTGTATAATTGGTCAAAAGCTCAGCAAAAGTTTCTTTAAGCACTACCTTCAATTTGAAAATTAAAGGTAGTGCTTTGCCGGCTTCAGAAAATGGATTTCATAAGCTTCACGCTTCAGTTTTTTACCCGAAAACCTTGCTCCCTTTTCCTGTTGTGATATAATTAAACAGACTTTTCTGAATGATTTGTTCCCAGGCACCGGAGCAAACATCATAGCATTCTACGGAGGGCATTAAGCCATGATGCGTGAAACGCAGTTCAGTCTGGATATCCTTCGCGGTAATGTCAAAACTGATTTTCGTTCCGTTCCATTCGGCCTTGTCTTTCAGGAAATTCAGGCCACTGTCCATTACCTCCCAAACCACTTTTTCGTCCGGGATAAATTCCACTATTTTTTGTTTAGAAAAATGAATGTCTTCCATCCGATAGGTAAACACTTCATTGAGCCGATCTGTAATGCCTTCTATTTCTCCCTGCCACCATTCCCTTACATTGTTGATGGCAGCGAAAACTTCTCCGGCAGTTTTGTTCACCACAATTGATGTGGTATAATTGGTTGCAGTCATTGTGTGATTATTTAAGGTTATTTAAGTAATACGAGTTGCCCGGTATGGTATTGCAAATGAGATGTTCGGGTGATGATAATGTTCAATTTATTTCTATGTGGCTCATTGGCAAAATCTTCAGCAGATACCGCAGTGTGTTTTTCAAACCATTCTTCCGTGCTCAGCTGGTCGTTTTTTTGTTTCATTACTTCATTCTGATTGGCCCAGAAACCTCTTAATTCTGATACTGAAGGAATATGGCTTGCGGCTTTGTCTGGAGATTTGATGAATGGTTCACTCAATTCAGGATAGAGTTTTTCACCCATATCCAGTAGAACCAGCATATCGTCGTGTACAGCAATCAGGTGTCCAAGCAAATAAGCGCCCCTGTTTTTGCCGGGTGCAATTTCCTTTTGCATAAGCTCATCACTAAGGTTGCTGATGATGTTGTCGCAGCTTTTTATCGATGCATACCAACGGTCTAAAACCATTTTTACACTAGTTTCTGTGTGTGTCATTTTTTAGAAGTTTTAAATTGTGTACTGCAAATGTATTGTCGGAATTTTACTTATGAGGGGTGTTAAATAGACTTTATGGTGGGTTGATTTGGACAAGCTTAATGCCTACCTTTGTTCAAAATTATGGCATGAAGCAACTTATAATCATCGTCCCGGAAGGTGATAATAACCTGAGTAGTATCACAGGGGCTTATGAAATATTCAATAAGGCGAATGCTTTCAGGAAAGACAAAAAGGGAGTTGAGATGTTCAACATTCAACTGGCCGGCATTTCTGATTCGGTAGATTTCAATGGTGGTCTTTTCACCGTGAAGCCTCACCTGAATATAGCGGCTATCGCAAAAACTGACCTTATCATCATACCTTCCTTAAATCATAATTATAAGCTTGCGCTAAAGGGTAACGAGTTGTTGATTGCCTGGCTGGAAAAGCAATACCGCAATGGTGCAGAAATTGCGACCATCTGTACAGGCGCATTTATGCTGGCTGCTTCAGGCTTGCTGGACGGCAAAAGCTGTTCCACCCATTGGTCGGTCACCGAAAATTTCAAAGTAATGTTTCCAAATGTCAATTTGGAGATAGATAAACTGATAACAGAAGAAAAGGGTATCTACACCAATGGTGGCGCTTATTCCTTTCTCAACCTGATGATCTATCTGGTGGAAAAATATTACGACCGGGAAACGGCTGTTTATTGTTCAAAAGTGTTTCAGATTGAGATAGACCGGAATACCCAGTCTCAGTTTGCTATTTTCAGCGGACAAAAGCAGCATGAGGATGAAGTGGTGCCGCAGGCCCAGGACTATCTTGAAACAAATATTGATGAAAAAATGACCATCGACGATTTGTCGGCAAAGTTCAATGTGAGCCGCAGGAATTTTGACCGCAGATTTATTAAAGCAACGGGAAATACCCCCATTGAATATGCGCAGCGGGTGAAGGTTGAGGCAGCCAAAAAATCATTTGAAAGCAATCGTAAATCAGTGAACGAGGTGATGTATGAAGTGGGGTATGCCGATGTAAAAGCCTTCCGCGAAGTGTTCCGGAAAATAACCGGCATGTCGCCGCTGGAGTACAAAGGAAAGTATAGTAAAGTGGCCATAAAGGGATCATAATTCCCTGAGCCCTGAATACTGTTCCCTGATTCCTGACTACTTTTCCCTGATTCCTGACTACTGTTCCCTGACCACTGACTACTGTCACCTGATTCCTGACTAACAATTTTTTGGGTCTTGCTTTTATTTACGGCAACTTTGTGTCTTGTCATTTCATTTATGCAGCACAAAAAATATCTGATTACCGGCCTTGTGGCGCTCAGCTTCCTGCTTGCCTGCGGCGATAATACCCAAACCAATTCTGCTCCGGAAAGTCCTGAAACCAAAACCGAAGCCTTGTTCACTGCCCGCTGCGGGATGTGCCACGGATTCAAAGAAGATAAAATAGGCCCTGCACTGGCGGGTGTGCAACAACGATGGGGTGGGGATACGGAGAAACTTAAAGCGTTTATCCGCAATTCGCAAACCGTAATCGGCAGCGGAGACCCCTATGCAGTGGCGCTTTACGAAAAATGGAACAAGTCTGCCATGCCTTCTTTTAATGATATCAGCGAGGCCGATATGAATGCTTTGGTGGATTATTTAAAATAAGATGTTCCTTTGGTTACATTTTGGTAATCCCGGCTTAACAATAACATAATCTCATTTCGTACCTAAAAAGTAAACACCGTGGTAACATTGCACTCTGATATGATGCAGGAACTTCCAGAAAAAATACTGATTGTTGACGACGAACCGGATATTATCGAGTTCATCAATTACAATCTCAAAAGTAAAGGCTATCTCACCGAGACAGCCGTAAACGGTGTGGACGCCATCCGGAAAGCAAGAACATTCCAGCCCGATCTGATTTTGCTGGATATGATGATGCCCGAAAAGGATGGTTTGCAAACCTTGCGCGAACTGCGGGTGATGCCTGATTTCGAAAAAACGCCGGTCATTTTCCTGACCGCTCTGCGCGATGAGAAATCTGAAATCACCGGCTTGCAGACAGGAGCTGACGACTACATCACCAAGCCTATCAAGCCCGAGCTGCTGGCCACGCGCGTGAGCGCTGTGCTGCGCCGGATGAAAAAGGACCGCGAAACCGAAGAGCGTATGGTACTGGGTGATCTCGAAATCAACAAAACGAAGTTCACCGTTACCTACAAAGGCACAGAAATTGTGCTGGCCAAAAAGGAATTTGAACTCTTATCTCTTCTGGCGTCCAAACCGGGACGTGTATTCCTGCGGAATGAAATTCTGCAACGCGTTTGGGGTTCGGA
>DLGS01000428.1:0-565 GCA_002482815.1 Bacteroidetes bacterium UBA7688 | reverse complement strand
ACCATTGATGTACATATCCGCAAAATCAGACAAAAATCAGGTGTGGACTTAATCACGACCGTCAAAGGCGTAGGATATAAGTTCGAAATGGAATAATTTTACTCCATGTCCGATTTTCCTGTCAGTAAAAATATATCCCTACGTCTGCTTGCGTTTGCCAATGCACTTGTCATTGCTATCCTTGTGACGCTTGTCAGCATATTTGTAGTGCCTGAAGTATGGACTTCGGGCATTATTTTTATCGCCACCTTCCTGGTGAGCTTTGGCATTTACTATTATTCTGTGGAACGCTTCGTGTACCGGAAAATCAAACTTATTTATAAGTTTATCTACCAGACCAAAGCCACCAAACGCGAAGAGTTTTTCTACAATAATATCCTGCCCCAGAAATCGCTGGAAGAAGTGAACGCCGATGTGCAGGAATGGGCACGTCAAAAGAAGGACGAGATTGAACTGCTGCAGCTGAACGAGCAATTCCGCAAGGAGTTTCTGATGAACCTGTCGCACGAGTTGCGCACACCCATTTTTACCATACAAGGCTATGTGGAAACCTTGCTGGGCGGGG
>DLGS01000107.1 GCA_002482815.1 Bacteroidetes bacterium UBA7688 | reverse complement strand
ATAATCCTAAGTTTTAATCGGGGGAGCATACAATAATTAAAAATGCCTCAATAGTTTTTCTATTGAGGCATTTTTATAAATGTTAGGGTAATTATGTCTTAGCAACATCCAATAATTTTCGGATAAAATTATCCCAACTGTATTTGTCTTTCTCTACTTTTATATTTGTTTCCAATTCAGGAATGCTATTGGGTTCATAGAATTTGATAATTGCATCTGCAATTGATTTTGGATTTGGTTCGGCAACAAATCCGACTTTCCCATCCGGTACATTTTCGGCAAGACCGCCAACATTTGTTACAATCATTGGTTTCTCAAAATGGTACGCAATTTGTGTAATCCCGCTTTGGGTAGCAGTTTTGTAAGGTTGGACCACAAGATCTGCAGCGCAGAAATAATATTTTACCTCATTATTCGGGATGAAGCTTGTAAATAATTTTACGGAGGAGTGGAGTTGAAATTTTTCGATTAATTGGGTATATGCTTCTTCATCACCATAAAACTCGCCGGCAACAATCAGTTTGATATTTTCAACTTTAATTCTGTCATCATTCATAGCTTCCAATAACCAATCCAGACCTTTGTATTTTCTGATAAAACCAAAAAAGAGCAAATGTTTTTCTGAAGTATTCAGGCCAAGTTTTTCAAGAGCTTCACCTTTGTTAACTGATACTCCATAGTTGTCGTATAAAGGATGCGGTGTATAGACGGAAGGTTTATTGCTAAAGGATTTCAGGTCATTTAATACCTCTTTACTCATTGCTACAAAAGCATCAATTGGTTTCAAAAAGTATTTTGTGAAGACCTCATCTCCAAAGCGTTTTTCGTGCGGAATAACATTGTCTGTTATACTCACTATTTTGGTATACTTGTTTTTTCGGACGATGCGTAAAATTGTTCCCAGGCAAGGACCCATGAAAGGAAGCCAAAAGCGGACAATGATTAAGTCAGCCCGTTCGGCTTTTATTTTATTTCCCTGGATGATCCAGTTTAGTGGATTAATAGAATTGATAACACTTTTGATATTCAATCCTGCAGGGGCGGGTTCATCTGTGAATTGAGATTTCCCCGGAAAAAGAAATGATGGGTATTGGAGGGAGAAAGAATAAATAATTACTTCATGCCCCTGCTCTTGCAATACAGATGCCATTCGCTCATTGAATGTTGCAATGCCGCCACCACGAAGTGGATGTGCCGAGCCGAGAATAATTATTTTCATCTTTTCAAGTATAATTTATGCGAAATCTTTTTGTGCCTGATTGTAATCTTCGGGTACACCAATATCTATAAAGTAAGTGTCAGCAATAAAACCATAAAATTTTTGCTCGACGACATATTGCTCCAGATATTCTTTTTCAAAAGAATATTTTTCAGGAAATTGTTTTGAAAGAAATGTATCCCGGTTAAGGATATAAATTCCGCCATTGATCAGACCTTCTTCAGTAAATGTTTTCTCTTCAAAAGATTGTACACATTCGTTTTTATCAATTTTTACTACACCATATCGCTCAAAATTATTCAACTGTTTTAGCGCTAAGCTTGCGGCTGCATTTTTATTCTTATGAAAATCCAACATGGTTTTAAGATCTACCCTAAACATGGTGTCACCATTCAGGACGAAAACGTTTTCAGATTTTGCCTTTTTCATTGCCAGACTTATTCCTCCGCCTGTCCCCAGAGGTTCTGTTTCTATAACAATTTCAATTTCAAATTCCCAATCTGTGGCGATCAGCCAATTCTCCACAATTTCGTGTTTATAGCCCAAAGAGAGAATGACACGATGGCAATTTTGGGATTCCAGGTATTGGAATAAATGAAACAAAAATGGTTGACCGGCAACAGTTGCCATACACTTTGGCGTGGCACCGATAACGCCTTGCAGCCTTGTTCCTAAGCCTCCTGCCAAAACAATACACTCCACTTCCTTCTGAATTTATATTGTGAAATTAAACCTGCCAGCTTGATAAGCCTTTCTCAGTAAATTGATATTCACGGAAATCGCCACCATAATTTGCCAATGCTTTTTTTACCGCATAACGTGTATTGTCAGGGCAATAAAACATCATGAAACCGCCACCTCCTGCTCCGGTAATTTTTCCACCGGTTGCCCCTGCTTTCAAAGCGACCTCATATAGCTCGTCCATAGAGTTGTTTGAAATACCTTGTGCCATTTGCTTTTTATACCGAAAACCGAAATCCAGGATTGGTCCGATTTCATCCACATTCCCTTTCAATAAAGCTTCTTTCATCATACGTGCCTGCTCTTTCAGTTGATGCATAGCTTCGATGGATTGCTGATTTTTATCCACAACATTTTTGCTTTGCGCTTCAATAATTGTTGAAGACAAGCGACTTGTTGCAGTAAAATAGAGCAGAAGATTATTTTCTATTTCGTGTAAGTATTGCGGTTTAATGTTGAGCGGATTCACTATAACCTTATCATTGGCGTAAAATTCCATAAAATTTACACCGCCGAAAGTTGCTGTATATTGATCCTGTTTTCCGCCTGCCATTTTTAATTCTTCGCGTTCAATAACATAGGCCATGTGTGCAATGTCATACTCACCCAATGGCAATGAAAGCCATTCTGCAAAAGCGCCAAGTATAGCCACCATAAGGGTTGAAGATGTACCAAGACCAGATCCTGCAGGCGCATCAACATAGGTTGTAAGCCTGAAGCCAGAACCAACCTTTCCAAAATTCTTTACAATATGATTATAAATTCCTTTTGCTAAATCAAGTGTGCCATCTATTGGTAAAGTATCGACTAATTGATGCTCGATTTTCTCGTTGCGGTCAATGGCATCAATAATGATGGTTGGTGTTGAAAGTAATTCAATCGTCGCAAATGCATAGAGAGAAATGGTTGCATTCAATACAGCTCCTCCATATTCATCGCAATACGGACTGACATCCGTACCACCACCGGCCAAACCAATTCTTAAGGGAGCTTTACTGCGGTAAATCATTTTTTACTTAGAATTAAAGTGCACCAAAATATTGTTCAATCTGATGTTTGCATTTCTCTGTTGCGCTTTGCTCCTTGTTGGCATACCAGTCTGCAGTCCAGCGAATGGCAGTTTCTGCATTTAATTTTGGTTCCCAGCCCAGCATTGATTTTGCTTTATTGCTATCGAGCATCAGCAAATTTGCTTCGTGAACGTTGCTGGTATTTTCCGTCTTTTGATAAGCGTCTTCTTTTCCAAAGGAAGCCAAAAAAATACGCGTTAAATCTTCAACGGTTTTTTCATCATCAATCTCAGGTCCGAAATTAAAGGGTGTGCTATATTTTATCGGGTCTTCAGTCATTTTTGCTGCGAGCAAAAGGTAGGCACCAATTGGCTCGAGCACATGTTGCCATGGGCGCACAGATCCCGGGTTTCTCAAATTTACTTTGTCGCCAAATTCAAGTGCACGAACAATATCAGGGACTATACGATCAACAGAGCGGTCGCCGCCACCGATCACATTTCCTGCTCTTACCGAAGCAATTGCTTTCTGGTGTTTGTCGTAATTTTTTGGATTGAAAAACGATTGTGTGTAAGAGGCTATTACAATTTCGGCTGCGGCTTTACTGGCAGAATAGGGGTCGTAGCCACCCAATTTATCGTTTTCATTGAACGCTTGTCCGCGTTCAGGATTTTCATAAACCTTATCGGTTGTAATCATTACTCCGACACAAGGCTGCTGCAGAAAACGCATGGCTTCCAATACGTGGGCTGTTCCCATTGCGTTAATTGCAAAGGTGTCTACCGGTGAATCGTA
>DLGS01000013.1 GCA_002482815.1 Bacteroidetes bacterium UBA7688 | reverse complement strand
AGAGGAAGAATAAATACTGTTTTTAAAATTATAAAAAATGCCTGTTACATCTGTAGCGGGCATTTTTATTTGGTCAAAAAGTAAAAGCTACCCTTAGAGAGTAGCTTCGCCCTGAATCCTCTGTTCGACACAGGATTCCTGTATTTTAATCTACGGATTACATGTAGATATAGTTCATTAAAAGTTTGTAGCGGTCCACAATATCTGTTTCCAGCTTTTGATCGCCATAAGTGTCTAAAACAGTGTACTCGTAGCGTTCAAGTGATTGAATCACAGCCGCCAAATCAGTACTGTTTGTTTTGAGCGTCACCTCCAGTTTAGAGGTTAACAGGTTTGTTTTTACCTGTGCACCCAAAATCAAAACCTGCTCGCTTTCGCAGATACGGGCAATCTGAGACAGGCTGTAATTACGCGGTTCCATTTCGAGTACGATGATTCCACCGTTGACGTCAATGCTGATATTTTCGATTAAATATTTGATCAGCCCGTCTTTGGTAACGGAACCTGCGTATTCGTTTTCTTCCAGTACTACTGGCAGAACACTCAAATCGTGGATATGCAATAAGCGCATCGCTTCGAAAGGGTGAGCATTGATAGAAATAGCAGGACGGAAGCTCTCATAATAATGAGCATTCATTTCTTCAGGGTCTTCTTCATGATCCTGGATTTCCTTTATATCAATCAGGCCAAGATAATGCCCGTTTTCGACTACCGGAATATGTTGCAATTTGGAAGCAAAAAATAAAGAATTGATATAATCGATATTATCCGTTGGTGCGGCTATCGGAACTTCTGATGAGATTAATTGATTGAGTAACATGATCGGGGGTTTTGCTCTTTTTGACTATATAATGAACGACAAGTTTAAGCTTATGGTCTATAAGTATTTGTTATAGCGGAAAAGCAAAAAGTGAATTTCAGGCAGGTTGAACCTGTCAGGAAATTCACTCTATTTCAAAAAACGCTGATTAATTATGCTAATTTATGTTCACTCAAAAACTTACCGAGTATAGTATTGAATTCTGCCGGAACTTCCATCATTGGAGCATGACCACATTTATCAATCCAATGCAGTTCCGAGTTGGTGAGTAATTTCTTGAACTCCTCTGCAACTATTGGCGGCGTAATGGTATCATTAAGCCCCCAAATCAAACATGTTGGCGATTTGATTTCTTTCAGTTCATCACCAAGATTATGACGAATAGCCGATTTTGCCAGTGAAATAATTTTCAATGCTTTGATCCGGTTATTCACGATGCTGTAAACTTCATCCACCAACTCATCTGTTGCAACTTTAGGATCGTAAAAGGTAAGTTCCGTTTTACGACGGATAAATTCAGCATCACCACGTTTAGGGTATGTTTCTCCCATTCCATTCTCAAACAAACCTGAACTACCTGTAAGTGTAAGTGTGTGAACCTTTTCCTGATGCTTCAAGGTATAAACCAAAGCAATATGTCCTCCCAATGAATTTCCCAGTAAATGAAATTTATCCAGTCCTCTTGCTTCTATAAATTTGGACACGTGTCGTTGCAAGCCTGAAACAGAAGTTTCGAGCAGCGACAAGTCGTACAAAGGAAGCATAGGAATAATAACCTGATGCGTTTGTTTGAAATAGTCTACCAAATCCCTGAAATTACTCAAAGCCCCAAATAAACCATGCAACAAAACCAACGGTTCTCCTACGCCCTCTTCAACATATTTAAACTTTCCTAAACTCTTTATTTCGTATTCCATTCTCTGTATTTGCGCTAAAGTACAATTCTTGTTTTAAAATTTTGTGTTTTTTTCAACACATTTCGGTAAATCAGCAATTTAGTGAATTATCTGACTATCCTCAATTTGGCATAGTTAAGCATTATTTTCTTCTCCCCATGCCCTGCACCAAAATCAATATTGGCGATTCGGTTGTTGCTGCCACCTTCCAGTGTTTTAATCATCCCGAACCCGAACTTCTGATGCTCCACTTTCATTCCTATTTCCATTTCTTCTGCATTATCCGGGGCAAAATCTTCGGAAACCTGATGAGCGGGTGCTGCAGCCGCACTCTTTTGCAATTTATCTGCCAGTTGTTTTAGCGAAGGGAGCTTATCAAGTGAACTGTCTTTGGTATTTATTTTCGGTGCAAAACTGCCCTGTGTCGGGCGCTGCTGATTGCCTGCTGTGCCTGTGTAGGCCACTTCTGAAAATTCTTCCGGCACTTCCTGCACGAAACGGCTGGCTTCATTCGACACCAGGCTGCCAAAGCGGTAACGGCTGTTGGCATAAGTAATCCAAAGCCTGTCTTTCGCGCGCGTAACCGCTACATAAAACAGACGTCTTTCTTCTTCCAATCCTTCACGGTCGTACAAACTCATTGTACTTGGAAAAAGATTTTCTTCAAGCCCTACAGAAAACACACAAGGGAATTCCAACCCTTTGGCAGCATGGATGGTCATCAATCGCACCACATCCTGATCTTCATCATTGTCTTTGCCGGTGTCAGTCAGCAAGGTTATTTGCTGCAAATAACTACCCAGGCTTTTGTCTGTCAGTTCTCCGTCTTCGTTCGGTGTTTCGGTAAATTCTTTAATTGAGTTCAGCAATTCCTGGATATTCTCATAACGTGCTAATCCTTCTACAGATTTATCATTATAGAGTTCTTTTACCAAACCGGTGTATTTTCCTACTTCATAAGCCACATCATAAGCATTGCCTTTGTCCAGCAAAGTTCTGAAGCTTTTAATCATCAGTACAAAATCGCCGATTGCATTGGCAGAAGCACCTTTGAGGCCAACACCCGTTGGGTTGTTCATCACTTCCCAAAGCGTTACATTCATCTCATTGGCAGCCACCAGCATCCTGTCCAGGCTTGATTTACCAATTCCGCGTACAGGATAATTAATCACACGCTTGATATTTTCTTCATCCTGCTCATTTACTATCAGGCGCAGGTAGGCCAGCAAATCTTTTACTTCCTTACGTTGGTAAAATGATAATCCGCCGTAGATTTTGTAGGGAATATTCTTCCGGCGAAGGCTTTCCTCAAAAGAACGGCTTTGAGCATTCGTTCGATATAGAATAGCAAAATCTTTATTGTTGTAATGATAACGCATCCGCATTTCGGAAATGGCATCTGAAACAAATCTCCCTTCATCATTGTCCGTCATCGTACGGACAATCTTTATCTTTTCTCCGGAAGCATTACTGGTCCAAAGCGATTTTTCAATCTGATTTTTATTGTTCGAAATGACGCTGTTGGCTACGTTCAGAATCGATTGCGTGCTGCGGTAATTCTGTTCCAGTTTCACCACTTTTACATCGCTGTAATCGTCCTGAAACTGAAGGATGTTCTGCACCGTTGCGCCACGGAATGAGTAAATACTTTGCGCATCATCCCCTACCACACAAATGTTTTCGTGCAC
>DLGS01000201.1:799-4271 GCA_002482815.1 Bacteroidetes bacterium UBA7688 | reverse complement strand
GTCCTTTTTTCAAGCCTGGGGCCGTTCTGAAAGCAATCCCAACGGTGGCTGGTACGGCTTGAAAAAAGGACTGCGTGGCCGTTTTGGGATGTATGTTCCCCCGCTGATGGAAAAACTCGGTCTTGCAGAAGTAACCCACGAAGCAAGAGGCAATAAAATGAGGGCGAAATAAAGTGAAAACGCTGAAAATGGGTACCTGTTGAGACAGTCAGGAGACTGCCATGTAATGAGGACGATTTGGCTATGCTTTATAAGCACCGCCCAAAACTTCGCCCAATAGGGAGCATTAAGTTTGAAAATTGTCTTATCCTTCCCTTCGTCAGGCTCAGGGTAAACTCAGGCTCAGGATGACAATTTTTGAGGAGCTGAGTCCTTCGGAAATTTAGTTTGAAAATTGTCTTATACCAATTTAACACCAAAAACAGTAAGCTTCTGCAACACATCCACATGTTGTCATTCCGACGAAGGAGGAATCCTGCATTGGATGAGTGTTGGAGAGTTGTTTTATGGCGGTTTATTATCGTTTGATATAATTCTCTGCGCCTCTTTTCCTTTGTATACTCTGTGTGAATATCATTTGCGGCCCCTGCCTGCCGGCAGGCAGGTTTGCAATACAATTAATCTGCACTAAAAGACAAACAGGCAACCCTTGCGGATTACCTGCTTTTCTAAACTTTGTTTGAACGATAAAAAAACCTGTTGAAAATCTTGACTGATTTACTTTGTAATCATAATTTGTTCAGTCCCTTTGTCGGAACTAAGGCGTAAAAAGTAATGTCCCGAAGCCAGACTGGCCGGCAGATTCAAGCGAAGCTGATGAGCACCTGCGCCTTGTTCTTCATTTATCAGCTCAGTAATCACCCTGCCCTGCAAATCCAGTAAAGCAATAGCAATAGCTGAGGCGGATTCCAGTTTGTAATCCAGAACAGCGTAATCGGTCACCGGGTTGGGATAAACCTTCAGAGAACTTGCGGCAGCAAAGGAATTATGGATGCTCAAAACCGGTCCAAGCAATAAACGCACGGTTGCAAACTTGCCGGTGTCGCCTGCCTGTTTTGAACCGGTGATGACGATTTTGTCATCCGGCTGGATAAAAAGACCCGTTTCCGAAGAACCGGTATAATCAATATCCGTCACCACTTTGCCGTCCTTACCAAAACCCATATCGAGGTTGCCATCCGGATTGAAGCGTGCTGCACACAGCAAAGAACTTGTGGCATTATCCGCATAACCACTCAGTACAATTCGTCCGTCGGCCTGCAATGCAACACTGTTGGCCACATCATTGTAGGTATTGACATCAACAGTTGTTTTTTTGAACAAAGTACCATCACTGTTGTAAATCGCCAGTGCGAAATCCGAGTATAAAACATCATTGCTGTAACCGCCGACAATCACTTTTCCGGAAGGACTCACAGCGACACAAGCTCCGGCATCACCCAGGGAGCGAATATCCGTCACTACCCTGCCGTGCACACCAAAGGATTCATCCACGCTGCCATCTGCCAGCAAACGAACGACTGCTATAACGGTAGACAAAGCAGTGGCGGCCGTTCCTGCCAGTACAATTTTCCCGTCAGATTGTATGCATACGGAATTGGCTCCGCTGCGCAGCAATCCGACTTTCAGTTTAACAAAACCATTGACGCCGAAACTGCTATCTGCACTGCCATTAGGCTTCAGCCGAACGGCTGCAAATCCTTCTGCATTGGAATATCCGCCCAGCAGAATTTTATTATCGGCTTGCACAGCAATACCATAGGCCATATTATCAGATCCTTCATACACATTCGAAATCGCAAAACCGTTTGTACCATAAGAACTGTCTGCCGAACCATTGGTTTTTAATCTTCCGCTGATCATAGCAATATTGCCAACAGGCGTCATTGAAAATCCGGTGTAGACTACTTTGCCATCTGCCTGCAGGGCGATGTCATTCAGAAAATTAAACGTATAGGTAACTGTTCCGGATTTAAAGGAATAAGCCGTTTTGGCGAGTCCATTGATACCGAAACTCATATCCGGAGAACCATCTGTATTGTATCGTGCAAAAGCAAAACCAAGATCGCTGTCCTTTTGATAATTACCGGCGGCGATGATTTTTCCATCTGCTTGCAAGGCATTGGCCTGACCTGTAACAAATGCACCCGGAAAACCGGTGATGACTTTGCCTGTCCCGTTAAAAGAAAGGTCGTAAGCGCCGGCCTGGGCGGATACCTCCAAATGTTGGCCGATAAAGAATAAACAAGAAGCGAGTATAACTTTTTTCATCTTAAACTGATTTTAAACCTGCAAAGCAGGAATTGATTTCAGCAAACCTAAAGGCAATGTCCAAGGTCCGGTCAGGATAATCGCCAAAGGAAGAATTATTATCGCTGAAGGGATATCGGGACCTGAAATTATCTGGCATATAGAAGCATAACTAAGATGCTGCATGTGGGTCTTGTTTCAGCAAGCCGCCTGCAAAGCCCATTTATTTTATTTGTCCTAAATTCGCTTCTATCATTTTGGGGCCTTAGCCCACCTGCCGGATGTTGCAGGTTTCTTATACACTGCATTGCTTCAGGCGTGCGTTTCATTGCGGCATCTCTATGCCTGGTAATCGATAATTTTTCACTTAATAAAATGAAAAGCATGAAAATAAAAGTTGGATTAATTGGATTTGGTAAAACGGGCAAAGCAGTAGCTTCCGTAATTCTACAAAATCAGGAATTGAGCCTGGAATGGGTGTTGCGCCAGAGTACGCTGCTCGATCATCGCTCTGTTCCGGAATTTCTGGGTTTCGAAAGTGATGAACCCGGCCTGATGTATTCCAATGAAACAATCGGCATAGAAGCCTTGCTGGATCAGCATCCGGTTGAGGTGATTATCGATTTTTCATCCTCTACGGGTATTTATACTTACGGTCAGGCAGCTGCGGACCGGGGGATTAAAATAATTTCAGCCATTTCGCATTACGGCGAGGAGGAAATCGCCTTTATCCATTCCCTGTCAAAAATAACCACCATGTTCTGGTCACCCAATATTACACTTGGGGTAAATTATCTGATGTTTTCGGCAAAATTTTTACAAAAAATAGCGCCTGGTGTAGACATTGAAATTATAGAAGAGCATTTTAAACAGAAGGAAGGCGTCTCCGGAACAGCTGTCAAAATTGCGAATGCGCTGGATATTGACGCAGCCAAAATCAACTCGGTGCGGGCAGGTGGAATTGTGGGCAAGCATGAATTGATTTTCGGATTTCCCTACCAGACGGTGCGGTTGATTCACGAATCCATTTCACGCGAAGCTTTTGGTAATGGCGCTGTGTTTGTGACAAAGAACATTATCGGCAAACCAATCGGTTTTTACAATTTTGAAGACCTGCTGAAACCTTATTTTTCAACAGAGGAGCTTAATTAATGTACTTTTTTATCCTCCTTTGTGCCTGGCGCCTGGTTGCGCCGGGCCAGTTTTTCTATTGTCAATCCCT
>DLGS01000201.1:430-757 GCA_002482815.1 Bacteroidetes bacterium UBA7688 | reverse complement strand
ACACAACACAGGCATACGTGGCCATCACCAGTAAATCTTTGGCCTCACTCTCGGGCAATGAAAGCACAAGTGCAATGGATAATCCGCCACGAAGACCACCCCACACGATTATCCGGGATTCCTGCCGGGTGATGTCTGTGAACCTGGGAAGAAAGTAATTGGGTAAATAAACCACAATGACTCTTGAAAGCAATACGATCAGGACCGAGATTAAGCTAATGATAATATAGCTTGTTTTGAATTCGATGACGACCAATACAAAGGCAATGAGAATAAACAGAATGGCATTCAATATAACATCCAGCAATTCCCAGAATTTATGAACAT
>DLGS01000201.1:0-365 GCA_002482815.1 Bacteroidetes bacterium UBA7688 | reverse complement strand
AATTGCCGATAAACAATCCCATAATAACCATAGCCAGCGCACCGGATAAGTGAAAGAAGGAGCAAAGCATATAGCCTGACATTACAAAAGCAATGGTAAGTAACACCTCCGTTTCATAATTGTCGATTGACTTCAATAATTTATGCAGCACAAAACCCAGTACCAGTCCGAAGATTCCGCCTCCGATGGCCTCCTGCAGAAACAATAAACCAAAGTGGGAGAAATCAATCCGGGTATTGCCCAATTGCAGTGTTTCGAGCAAAGCAATAAATACCACCACTCCTACACCATCATTAAACAAAGACTCTCCTACAATGGCGGATTCTATCTTTTTTGACACATTCGCTTTGGTAAGGATTCCCAGC
>DLGS01000126.1 GCA_002482815.1 Bacteroidetes bacterium UBA7688 | reverse complement strand
ATCTCCCTCAAATACAAAACAAGGAGGCAGCCGACTATTTTTTGGAAGAAGTTTTCCGTTGGCCAGTTGATGTTATTGAACACCGTGGATTGACAGGAATTATTGTGCCTGCCTACAAAGGCAAGTTTTTCTTTAAGCAGGGGCATGAAACTGGAGATTTGATTAAAGGCAAAGAAAAAAATGGGAAGTGGTTTGCGGCAGCCAAGTTTAGAAATGAACAGTTTCCACTTCGATTGGCAAAATCAGAAATTGGCAATTGGCTAAGCTACTTTCAAATTTGCGTAAACTTGGTTAGGGGTGTTAAGAAAATGCATGCGATGGGCTTGGCTCATTCGGATTTATCCTACAATAACGTATTGATTGATCCTATTGAAAAAGCAGCATGTATGATAGACCTAGATGGTTTAGTGGTTCCAGGGTTGTTTCCTGCCGAGGTTATTGGCACCGCAGAGTTTATTGCTCCGGAGGTATTGGCTACCAAACATTTAGATAAAACTGACCCTAAAAGAGTGCTGCCCAGCAGGCTTACCGATTTGCATGCTTTGCCGGTGCTGATCTATATGTTGTTGCTACACAGGCATCCATTAAAGGGAGGTAAGGTACATGCCCTGGATACTGAAATTGACGATTTGCTATCCATGGGAGAAAAGGCTTTATTTATAGAACACCCAAGCGATGCGAGTAACCGCCCAAAGGTAGGCCGTTTTTCGAAATGGGATTTACCTTGGTGTGATGTAGATCAATTACCCTATACCATTACCGGCCCTTACCTAACAGAAATGTTTAATAGAGCTTTTATTGAGGGCTTACACCAACCACAGGAAAGGCCGCCAGCAGAAAGTTGGGAACAAGCATTGTTAAAAACGGTTGATTTGATGCAGCAATGTACCAATGCCACTTGCAATGCAGGTTGGTATGTATTTGACAATTCCACAGAACCTAAATGCCCATTTTGTGGTACAAAACACATTGGCACCTTACCAATGCTCGATTTTTATTACGAATTTAGTCCCGGTGTTTGGAAACCAGACAACTCCCGACTAATGATTTATAATAACCAATACCTGTTCAACTGGCATGTCAACAGAAATGTGCTGCGCAATGAGCGTTTAAATCCAACGGATAAAATTCCAGTAGGTTATTTTACTTTTTACGAGGGACGTTGGGTTTTTGTAAATCAAAAATTGCCTAACATGAAAGATTTAGATGAAAATATACCTGTGCCAGTAAATTCGATGGTGGAGTTGAAGCAGGGTAAAAAAATACTTTTATCAACTGAAGAAGGCGGCAGACTCGTTTTAATCACTATAACAAATCAAAAACAATCTTAAATTAACAAATAATGGATAATCTAATCAATCACCCCGGAATTATAGCGGCGTTTTCAATAGTCATTTTGATCATGCTGTTACTTGATTTAGGGATTTTCAACAAAAAAAGTCATGAAGTTTCCAATAAAGAGGCGATAACGTGGTCGCTGGTTTGGATTGGTCTCTCCATGGGATTTAGTGGTGTCATCTACTATTTCATGGGGATAGAGAAGTTCTCGCAGTTTCAATCTGCCTATTGGATAGAGAAGGCACTTTCTGTAGACAATCTTTTCGTTTTCATTTTAGTATTTGGCTTTTTTAATGTACCAAAACACTTGCACCACAAAGTGCTTTTTTGGGGCATTATAGGTGCTTTGGTACTAAGGGCTATTTTTATTTTTAGTGGCGTAGGTCTTATCAAACTTACCTATTTACCAGAAATGGAATTATTTGGACACAAGTTGCGCATCAATGTTGTACTCACGCTGTTCGGTTTGTTCTTGGTTTATGCCGGAATCAAATCTTGGTTTGCAGATGACGATGATGAGGAGGAGAAAGACTTCAACAAAAGCCCAGGCGCCCGTTTTGTACATAAGTTTTTTAATGTAAGCAAAAACTATGTTGGCGATAAATTTTTCACGATTGAAAACGGTAAAAAGTTAGCTACGCCTTTGTTGGTGGTGGTAGGGGTAATTGAATTTACCGACTTACTTTTTGCAGTAGATTCTATCCCGGCTATTTTTGCTATCGCACCTGATGATCCTTTTATACTTTACACTTCAAACATTTTTGCCATTTTAGGATTAAGGGCGCTGTACTTTTTATTGGCCAATTTTATTCACTTATTTAGCAAATTAAAATATGGTTTGGCCATTATATTAGCATTCATTGGTGTTAAAATGGTGGTGTCTCCAATTTTTCATATCGAATCAATTCATTCGCTAATGGTAGTGGGTGGGGTGTTGGTATTATCTGTTTTGGCATCGGTACTATTTCCGGAGAAAAAAGAAGAGGAAGCTTAATGCTAAAAACATATCATTGATTTAAAGCCATTCGTAAAGGATGGCTTTTTTGTTGATGAAGATTTGAAAAACGAAATCTGCCAGTTAAATCAGGAAAGTTTATTGCCCGATTTCGATTGTTAATTCATTGCTAACTAGCTTTCAAAATTGATACTTGATCCCGGACATTTGAGATAGTACAACGAAATGCCAACTTGCCGTCACCCTGTCCCGAATAGTTCGGTATCAGGTTTAGTTAGCTAGGAAACATTGTATGTTATGGTAAATCAGATAAATAATAATTGAACTCGGGTTGTTGTATTTTATTCATGGGTTTTATCAATAATTCCCTTAACTACGCCATCAAGTTCTTCCGCAGAAGAAATAATGTATTTTATATATTGTTCCAAATCTTCACTTTCTGCTTTTTCTAGCTGCATCAGCTTAGTTATTCCTAATATTTTCGTCAATGGACTGCGTATAACGTGCGACTGCAAGTGGGCAATTTCTCTAAACCTTTTGTTTTTTTCTTCTAGCGCTTCAAGAAATTCTACCTCATCTGTAATATCTCTAACGATGGCTAAACGAGCTGAGGAGTCTTTAAACGTAATACCGCTTGAGTACACCTCAACGTTCATCTTTTTCCCATTTTTCTGAAAATGTTCACTTTTTTGCTTTGCAAAGTTCTGTCCAATATTCTCTTTGAAATAGTCCACATCACATCTGAGCAGTTCATTAACCTTCATTCCCAAAAATTCCGTTTTAGAATAACCATAGTCCAATAGGGCGGTTTTATTCACATATTTGATGTCCAAAGTAGCGTAGTCATAAATAAATATGGGTAATGGATTAAAAAAGAACAGACTTTTATAATAGGTAAGTGCTTCCCTTAGTCGCTTTTCATTTTTGGTTTTTTCAAAGATCTCTAATTGAAGCTTACTGTAAAGTTGCTCTGTTTTTTCAATGGTTTTTTCAAATCCCTCTACAATATAGACAATGATTGTAACCATTACCAGGTTAACAAATATGAAGTTAAGGAGGAAGAGGATCCATTTGCTGGATATTTTTTTGCCGACGAACTCAAAATAGTGTCCGATATAAGGCGGATCAATGGCAATAATAAGAGATAAGCATATTAACGTATTGATGATGATTGATATAAAACCCATTTTTTTGCTAAAAAGCAATACAGCAAAAAGACTGAACATCAACAGAAAAATTGAGCCGGTCATTACCGATTTTAGTGTAATGATTTTTATGATGGAAAAGGCAAGTAGAACGCACATGCCAATTCTTTTCTTATGCTCAATTGCTATTTTCCTGTTTAAGATTACAAAAATGGACAAGGTGTACGCCAAAACATCATTTAGTATAGTTAGGCGATGACTTTGAAATTCTTCAATAATGATTGCTGCAATGAGCGATAAAAAACCTACTGGTAGGGCAAACTTAATAATTTGAGAGAAAAACTTATTGCGCCAATTTTGTGAAGTAGTTTGGTGCTGTTTTTCTGAACGTGTGCGTTCTGTAATAAATAGTTGATATTGCTTCCAAAATAATGTGGCTTTGGCGTTAAAGGATGTGATATAATCTCTCATTTATGATTTGAAAATGATAGTGCTTGATATGAAGATTTTAAGCTGTTGTTGAGGCGCATGTTGCGCATCAATTATTCAAAAAGATAGATGAGATAGGATGGAGAAGCGATTATGAGGCGGTCATATGATTATCTTTTGGGCAGTTAAAGATACGAAACTAAAAAATCACTTAAAAATGAGATGTGATGAATGAATATCAAAAGCATATTTAGTTAAATAACATGGTCAAGATTTTAGGTGCAAGATATTGCGCTTTAATTGGTGTAAAAATCTTCATATTATTTGGTTTTTAAATTAACTAATAATCCAATTATTGGCAATTATTGCCTTCTTATAGGAAAATAAGATCAAGTATGTAACTTAGCCTTAACTAACTCAAATCCATGTCATCAATCAATTTAAACCTCAAAACGCTGAACGAAGAACTTGCTTGGTTGGAACAGGTAATCAACTGCACGCTCCAGAGCTATTTCAACCAGGATCAAAGTCAAAACTGTTGGCAGGATATTCAAGCACCTACATTAGATAATCAAAGCGCTTACGGAAGTTTTGTGTTAAATCATTCCTTGGATAGCGAAAGTCGCTTGGCTTTGGCATTAGCAATAGCGCCAAATTTAAAACCACAACTGCTCGATGCTTTTTTGATGAAGAATACAGTCATCGATAATAATTTTTCGGAGTTTGGAGGATATAAGGATGAACACCACAATGGTTTTTTACCGACCTTCCAAACATTGCTGTTCATTTTGTCTGTAAAAGATTCGGTGCTTTCAACAAAAGTTTTTGAGTTGCTACAGCCAGAGCACGTGCTACAAGCAAACGAGGTATTGCAATTTGTAGAGATGGCTAAACATTTACCAAAACTAAACGCTGTAATTGCATTAAATACCAATTGGCTTAATTATTTTCTTACTGGTAAGCTTGTTGATCATATCATTGGGAAGCAACTGGGCGACTTGCTGGTTACACCGTTAAATTGGCAGGATTTAGGTTTGGCACCCAACACTGCCGATGAGGTAGTTGAAATTTTAGAATGGTACCGCCATCGCCAAACGCTAATGCAAGATTGGGATTTACATCAAAAACTTAAGCCTGGTTATCGAGTGCTCTTTTACGGTGCTGAAGGAACTGGTAAAAGAATAGCGGCAGCAGCTTTAGGACGAGAGTTGGCTTGCAACGTATACCTNNTGGTTTCCAATGAGATATTTTATCTTACAAGTGTAGATACAGTAAAAAAGTTGAAAGAACTTTTTAAGCTGGCTACTCAACGTAACGCTATTTTGTATTTTGCGCATACGGAATCGATGTTGAATAGAATTAAAGATGAAGTTCCGGAAAAAGGCGATTTGCTTTTTTTAGAGCTGCTAGAGAACTTCGCTGGTTTAGCAATCTTTTCTATTAATGTTGATCGGCAAGATATAAAAAAAAACTTGCCAGGTTATTTTCAAAATCATATTCATTTTCCAAAACCCAATGCCCAACAACGACTGCGCTTGTGGCAAAATGCTTTTAACGGGAAGCTCAAATTAGCTGCTGACATTGATTTGGCCGCAATTGCTGATAAGTATGAGTTGACGGGTCGATCAATCGATAATATATTGCGATACTGTGCAATTAAAACAGTAGCATTAAAAGATCAAACGGTAAGTTTTGAGTTGCTGTCAAAGGCAATATCGAAACACGGCTAATCAAAAAAAGTTGTTAGCTATGAAAATTTCAAACACGTTAGTTTAATTTTCAATTGACCGAAAAGCCTGATAAAAAATACCGTAGGTGTTATCCTACGGTATCTTTAAAAATCATTAGTTCTAGTTTTTTACAATCTTTTTCACTAAAGGTACATTACCGTTAAATTTTAATAAGTAGGTGCCTGAAGCTAGGTTGCTTAAGCTAATAGTTGTTTGCGTTGTTGAGCTCCCTAATGAGATTTGTCTTAATATTTTACCGCTGATATCTATAAGCTGTATTTGATTGTACACACCCGCCACAAATGCAACGTTAACGATATCTTGCGTTGGATTTGGATAAACTTCAACTTTATTATCCGTTAAAGATACATTAACGTCTCGTATCCCTAAATCTGTTATTTTACCATCAAAATCTTGTTGTTCTAATCGATAATAATTAATACCGTTAACTGGTTTCTTATCATAGAAAACATAATTATTACCAGTTGTCGTATTTCCAGAACTTACAACTTTACCAATAGCGCTAAACTGCTGTCCATCCACTGACCGGGAAATGATAAATTCCTTATTATCAGTTTCAGAAGCGGTTTGCCACTGCAATTTAACAGCTCCTGTATTTTGCAGCGTTGCATTATAGCTGTGTAGTGTAACTGGCAAAGTTACCTCAAAATAGGTCAATGCTTTTGCCATAAAAGTTGTAATTTGTGGTTGAGATGCGGTTTCTAATGGGAATCCAAGATAAATAACCCCACCAGGAGTTGTTCCCGATCCAAATGTACCTTTATAGGCAATTCCACCAAAGCGTCCTGCGATATTATAATTTAAAATTGTTATTGCAGTGCCATAAGGACTGATGTTATCAGGATACCTTGCTGTATAATTCTCTCCAAGGTTGAGTGTTACGCCCGCAAATAGAGTTCCTGTCGCACCTGTCACGGGATTGGGATTATCTATGAGTATATCTCCATCACTAATGTAAGTTGCCTTCAAATAGTTAGTCATAAAACTATAATCATACTCAGTTGCGCCTGACCTACCTAAGTTGTATGCAATTTCTGATCCTGTAATGATCAGTTTGCCACCATTATCCAAAAAAGCTTTAACTTTTGTTTTATTTGTTCCGTTAAAAATCCTATCAGCGCTAGATTCGTCACCACTAAACCATAACACAATATCGTAATCACTTAGTAAAATGGTTCCTGCGTCTATCATTTCGTCGGCAGCAGAATTAATTCGAAGGGTGGCGTTATCTCGCAGTGTTTCAAAATAAATGGCAGAAAAATTATGCGATCCTGATTTATAATCTTTAATTCGATCAAATCCGTCAACAATAAGCACCCTTGGTCCTGTGGTAGTATTTACAGTTCTACTATAAACATCACTTGGTGCACTTTCAACATCAGGATTAGCACCATTGGGANNACAACCGCAGTAAGTTTAAAATGAACTGCGCTTGTTGTTGGCACCACTAAAAATTGATTTGGACTTAAACTGATACTCGTGGTGGTGGGCGTTAACGTAGATTCATCAGCAGCTAATGCCCAACCACTAAAATCATCGTCTAAGGCATAATATAAACGATACCCTTTTAATGTAGGTTCGGTATTGGCTTTCCACGCCGCATTTACTACATTTGAACCTCCTGTCCCTGTAATGTAATATAGCGTTGGTAATGAAACCGACGGGATTACAATTCCGCCAGCAATTCTGTTCAATAAATTTGTCCAACGTGCCGCAGTCAAATTAGGGCAATCGGTGGATTTAACGTCATTATGTCCGTATATCCCTCGATCGCCATTAACTGCTCTTCTTATTCTTGGAATGTTATTTCTATTACAAACATCTATAGCTAAGTTTGCCGCGGCAACCAGCATGGGTTCGCTATCCCACATAGCCAAGTTAGTAGCTAAAACTTCATGTTCTGTACTTATGCCTGCACCATTCCATTGTGGCTGACCAGTTACACCTTGTGCATAGGCTCTATCACTTTCTCTCACTACTTGCGATATTTCTCCATCAGAATTTCGAATACAATAGTTAGCGCTTGATGGCGAGGTACGTGAGCAATCACTAAACCAAGATATGGCGCCAGCGTAAGTTCCGGTTGCCATATAATGAACAAAATAGTAATCGACCCCGTAACCGTTTCGCCCAGAAGCATAATTACAAGTAGTCATTCTATTTATTGCATTTGGGTAATCGGTACCTGCTTGAACAACATTTCCAACACGCTCATTTTTTCTTTCAGATTGGGTTTTATATTCAGGAATACTAACCGATTGGGGATCAATTTGAATGATTTCTCTCCAAAGCGATACCGTTTTACTTCCGTTTTTGATCACGTTGTAAAAACTTGTTGCTAGTGAAGTCTTCATTTCTTCGTTGCTTAATCCCGTTAAATCTCTTGTTGCTTCAAACCAATCCGCTAAATTACCTGATGTAGGTTTGCCTTTTTGATAATAGGCTAATAGTGCGGCTGCGGCTCTAATATTTGCTTTGGCTTGATTTTTTATATCGTCAGCACTTAAATTCGTCAAACTTTCAGCAAGTGTAATTTGTTTTATATTTTCAGATTCTATCAATCCCATCATCCCATAAGAGCCATAAAAAGAAGGTCCCGTTTGTGCCCAATTACTTTGCACTTGAGCGGCAGCTTTCAATATGATTGCAGGTACTCGAAATTCAGCTGCTGCGTCATTAATATATTTTTCTGTTGTTGCTACAGATGGATGTGGACGATTTAAAATATCGGCAAGGTGTTCGTGGTCTTCGCCCTCATGATCATACTCAACAACAACGCCTTGGAGCTTAGTTGATTGATTTTGTTTTTGTATCGCAGCTTGGCGTTCGCGATTGGTATTTGAAAGAAAGTCATTCATACTTCTTTGCAAAAAAACGTCACCGTTTTTATAGACACTTTTTTTTATTGGTGAGCTTAAATTTTTATCTACCAATTTAATCAAGTCTTCGTCGGTTCTTTTGATTTGTGCCTTGGCGCTATACGACAGTGCTAAAATTAAAACGACAGTTCTTAAAATAGAAGGTATTTTTCGTCTCATATTGAATATGTTTTGATAAAGAGTTTAATAGTAAATGAATGCATAAAGAGAATAATAACTTCATAGATAACTGTCTGATAGTGTAAGTGTAAGAATAATAAATTAAAACTGCAAGTTAATGCCGTTTTACATTGTGTATAACGTAAAAAACCGCACATCTAAAAATAAGACTCATATTTTACGGTTGAGTAGTAATCGTCGATATTTTGATCCCTTTAGCAGAAGATTTATGTGTTAGGAAAAATAACAAACGACTGATTTTAATAGATTTGTAGCGTTGAAGTTGCTAGTTAGCAATATGTAATCATACCGTTTTTAGTTTAAACCTCTTAAAATTGCATAAATCGAAACAGCATTACTGGCTCGGGTGTAGTAGTTTATCCTCTGAAGATTTTATTTGTAAATGGACTATATGCAGGATTTTGCGTATCAAAAAAGTTGAAAGATCAGCTGGTTGAAATTCCATAGAATCTTTGATCGTGAATGTCGTTATCTATGAGTTGGGTGCCAGTTTGGAGCGAAGGTTTGTGGTCAATTTAACGAAACCTGCACCTAATTGATATAAAAACAAAAAAGGCGCAATTTCTTGCGCCTTTGGTGATCCCGCTGGGATCAAAATATCGTGATATAATACGCTTATTATCAATTAGTTTAAAAACAGGTTCATGAAGAGGTCACGCGATAGGTCACGATCTTTGAACTGTTTTGTATTGTAAAAGAACTCTTTAGCAAAGATAGGAAATTCTAAGGGTATAATAAAAACCAAACGATATACAAAAGTGGCTAACTTAATCCAATTTTTCTATTTTTTAACATAGAAGAATAGCTGATTTTAATTATTAAAAAATTGATTTACAATGTATTAAAGTAATTATTTATAAGATATATAAAATAACCAAATTTAAGGCTAAAATCATAACAAATTGATTATGTTTAAGTTGTATTATTTTATATAATTTCTATTATTTTATTTATAGCTTTACATAAAAAAAATCTGATGGAGAGAACTAATATATCCGATAACGTAAAGCAAACCGTTCTAAATACCGAATCAATATCTATTGATCCAACAAAAATAAATAACGCGGTCTTACGCAGATTGATTAATGAAATTGATTTTGATAGACAAAATCAAGTGAACGCCTATAACAGGACTCATAACCGCCATAATCGTGGTAGATAAAACCATTTGCAATAGCACAATAGATACCATTCTCATTAAGGTAGCAAGTAGATGCAATATTGACTGTAGCTATTGTTATGTTTATCACATGGGTGACGATAATTGGTCTCGTCAATCCAAATTCATGTCGGATGAAACTATCGAAGCCATGTGTCATCAAATGGCACAACTATCTGTTTCACAAGATAAATTGTTCAGTATAGTTCTTCACGGAGGAGAGCCTTTCTTAATGGGAGTTTCTCGTTTAAGAAAGTTGCTTAGTAGTTTAAGAAATGTTCTATCTGCAGATTACCCTATTAGTATCCAAAGTAACGGAGTTTTAATAACCAATGAAATACTTGATGTCTGTGCGGAATATAATGCCAGTGTTGCGATCAGCATTGATGGACCAAAAGAAATTCACGACAAATTTCGTATAGGACATAAAGCAGAAGGCACTTTTGATGCTGTAATAAAGGGAATAGAATTATTAAAGCACCACTCCGACGCTACATTTTTAAATGCAGGTCTTCTTGCTGTAATTGATCCAGAATCAGATCCTTCCGTCGTATACAATTTCTTTAAGACACTGGGAGCACCAAGTGTAGATTTTCTTTATAAGGATGGAAATTTTGACCGATTGCCAACTGGAAAAAAATCAATTACTTCTGTTGAATATGGAGAATGGATGACAGGACTTTTGAATGCGTATCTTACAGATAAAGAACCGCTTCCCATTCGTATAATCGATGACATGATGAAAGTTCTTCTTGGTGGTATCTCATCAAAAGAAGGTTTAGGACTTACAGATTTCGGTATTGTCATTATTGATACGGACGGTACTATCATGAAGAATGACACCCTCAAAAGCACTTACAATGGTGCCGATAAATTTGATCACCAAATAAATATCAAAGACAAAAATTTAATTGATTTTTTAGATTCAACAGAATTTAAAGACTATAGGGAGATGCAACGCCCTACTAATGCAAATTGTTTAAGTTGTCCTAACTTGAATCTTTGTGGTGGAGGTATGATTCTTCACAGATGGAGTAATGAAAATAAATTTGACAACCCTTCTGTTTACTGTTCTGATCAATTGTATTTTATTGGTAATATGAAAAAGATAATAAAAACAATTGTGGAAGCTCATGGATAATCAAGAAATACTCAAAGACAGGAACTTTGCAAAGTTGCCATTCCCTCATTTTAGCACAAATCGTGTACTTAATGATGAATTGGCTCAAAGTCTGCTGTACTGGTTAAAAAGTTGTGATCATTGGCAATTCACTAAAACTAGCTTTTATACCCAATATGAGTTTAGTTTACTAGAAATGGTATTGCCTCAACAGTTGACCTCATTATCGAATCAAGAATTTATCGATAAAATAGCTTCGGTTTTTAAAAGTACATTTAATGTCGATAAACTTGAACTAGTTGGTATTACTGCTCATAAACTGATAGATGGTTATAAAATGGGTGTTCACAACGATTTTATTGGTAATGAAGAATCCCACAGACTTGTTATTCAGTTAAATGATGGGTGGAAAGAGAATAATGGTGGATATCTTATGTTATTTAATTCCAACGATCCAAATGACGTTGCAAGTCTAATCATACCTATTCATAATTCGGGTATCGGATTCGAGATTTCTTCACAGTCTTATCATGCGGTATCTACTGTATATGATTTCGAGAGATATACTCTAGTATACACTTTTAGTACAGGCAGTAATTAAGATGGATCTTAATAAAAGAATCGAAAGTTATCTACAAGAATCATCTCCACTCTTGAATAACGCACTTCTGCATGAACTGGTTGATATGAAGTGGGCTGACTTAATTGAAAATTCCAATATAAAATCTCCGGATAATTATAGTACAGCAAATGTCCTTTTAAATGAGAACTTACCTCTGGCTGAACTTGAAGAAATGTCTAAAGGAATTTTTATAGAAATTCCAGATTTTATGCACTTATCTTCTTTTTATAAAGAACATGGCTTACAACCAATTTCCAAGCATGAATGTGATGTCATAAATGCAATTAAGCAACTTAGAAATGCGTTTGATTTTTTATGTTATGAAAATGCTTGCAGAGAAAATATTGAATCCTTAGTTAAATGTATTCAAGTGCTTAGACAACCTGAACCAGAATTCGATATTAGTTATAGTCATCCGCAAGTCCCCTTTACAATTTTTGTTTCAATTGGTCATGAAAGATCTAAAAATGACACCATACGTCTTGCTGAATCTATTTTACATGAAACTATGCATTTAAAGCTTACAATAATTGAACAATTCTGCCCAATGGTAAATGATAACAATTATCATTTTTTCTCACCTTGGCGAGATGAAGAAAGACCAGTTCAGGGTGTGCTTCACGGAATGTATGTTTTTAAAACAATTTTGGATTTTTACGAATCCGTATTACCACTTGTCGAAGATATAGAACAATATGACTTTATCGATTGGAGAATTGAATCGATAAAATCTGAATTCAAAGCTTTAAAATCATTCCCATCTAATATGGGACTTAGCGCAAATGGGGCCATCCTTGCAAGAAATCTATTGCCATCGAACTAAACTCTGCCTGTGGCAGGATAGATTGTTTCAATTCATTTATAATTGCAGTGAGTTCTGGTGTTGCAATTGGAATCCCGCTGTTTATCATTAAATCGGCAGCATTTTTCATTGCTTTTAAAGAATTAAACTTGGTTCGTCTCGCTTCATCTAATTGCCCGTTTCTTAAATCTAGCAGATCAATGTTCTTCTTACCTCTAGTAGTTACCCCTTTAATTTCCTCATTTATGAAACGTATGTGTTTTCTTGGGTCTTCAGCTGATGGGTCGATAAGTACAGATTTTTCAGTTCTCATATCTGTATGATTTAATCGTCTTCCACCTGATCCAATCAATGGAAAAAAATTTCTCTTTATACTGCTATTTGTTCTGGATTTACAATAAAACAAATTTGTCCAATCATAGGCTAACCAATAATAACCAGGATAGGAAATAACACCAGTTGCTTTGTCTTCAACATATCCTTTTGGACGAAAATGTTCTACATGTGCATCATCATTGACAAATTTAGCTTCAGAAAAACAACATTTTCCATTCTGTACAGTATTCAATGCAGCTTTAACGTCATCACTTTTGTATGCTGATGTAAAAGTAAACTTCTTTGTACCATTATTATAATCAACCTGGTCCGCAAGGTAGGCCGCATTATTTATGCGATCGTACCTCGTTTTAGCTCGTGCTAATGATGCTGGTGCACTTCCTTTACTTATTTTTATCATTGATTATACCATTTTTCCTTAAAAGCTTAGCAGCATTATTTACTAGATTGAACACTTTTTGAGTTTCATCATCCATAGTAGGCAATTCAGAAAGTTTATCGTTAAGCTCATTTAAACGTAGTTGTTCCTCATTTGATAATTTCTCTTTGTCTAAGAGCATCCTTCTCTCCTCTATATATTTTTGTTCTTCGGGACCTCTTTCTGTAACAAGACCAAATAGTTCGCTGGTTGCAATCTGTCCAATACGCCAACCTTTGACAATGGTTGGTTCATTTTCAATATATATTCCACTTTCTTCTCTCCTGATAACACAAAGATTTTCGTCCTCAGAAGCTTGAGCCATGAATGGACTATGCGCAGTACATATAAATTGAGTGTTGGGGAAATGATGAGTAAGCCTTTCACGGACATCTCTCTGCCATATTGGATGGAGATGTAAATCAACCTCGTCAACAATCACTATCGCGGCTGTTGAAAGCGGATCTTTACGTTCTGGTGATGCCCATAGCATTCGTAGAGCTAAGTCAACAATCCAGGCAAACATCGTTTGATAACCTAAACTCAAGTCTTTTAATTTGATTTGACCATCGAGAGTTTTAACTTCAACGATATTTGGATTAATCGAACCATCTTTGTTGATTGAAGGATTTATGATTATGTTTTCTTTCGAAGCGATGTCTGGAAGTAGATCTACTAAAATCTGCTTTAATCTCTCTAATAAATCTTTTACAACACTTCCTTCACCATGTCTATGAGCCCCGTTATCCAACATCTCAAGAACCTGCTCAGCATCATAAAGATCTCCTGAATCAGAAAAGAAATTTGCCAGCGGATCTTTAAGATCAGGGCTGTCTAAATTTTTGAATGCCATGTGTCGTTTTGCATTATAAGCAAATATCGTTGGTGTATTAAATTGTTCTACTTGCTGTTTTTGGGCCTCCACGGTATCAAGTTTCCCATCAACTCTCTTAAATTCCATGCCGACAACAACCTGAGATCTTTCCCTAAATGATTCATCTAATTTCTGACCGCTAGAGAAAGTCGCTTTAATATTTGAAACTGTTAATTTACCCGCTCGCACCAATTGATCATAAATAGATTCATTATCAAAATCATCCATAAAGGGCTTTAGGAAAATTCTCTCATTTTCAATTTCTTCGGTCTCCTTTTCTTCATCAGGAGCTTGAACAGGAACCATCCATGAAAGACATTTTAATAGAGTGGTTTTACCTACTCCGTTTTCGCCTAATATCAACGTCCACCTTGCAATTTTACCATCGCTATTTTTTAAATCTAGCTTCTGCACTCTTTCAAAGCATTTAATATTCTCGACTTGTAATTCCGAGAAATACATAAGATTATCCTTTTTGATCTTGCCCATTTTTATATGCTAAAGCGTTTAAAGTAAATTTATTATTTCTAAGCTTACAATATTAGACATTATTCAATCAAAATTGAAAATATGACTTCGAGTGATAATCATTTTCTAATAATAGCATTTGCGAGTACCTGATGTTAAACGGAGTTTTTAGAATTTAAAAAACTCGCTGTTTTAAAACGATTCGCCATTGCATTATTTTTCACTTTTTGGATTATTATTGCCTACCTTGCAACATGATGTATTATCTGTTGTACTGGGGGGTGAAAAGCGGAAAGTTTAAAGAATCGGATCTTATAGATATCTTGGTTCGAGCCAGACAACATAATGTTAGGTCGAGTATAACAGGTGCACTGATCTATTGCCAGGGAACTTTTATACAGCTTTTGGGAGGTCCTGAACTCGAAGTAAGGCGATTGTTCGATTCAATAAGCAGGGATGAAAGACTGGCTGCGCTTGATGTCGTTTCGCAAGGAAATATATCGCAACGACATTTTGATTCCTGGGCGATGAAATACGGCGAGATTGATCAAGAAACAATAGCAAAATTGGAAGACTACCCGATAAGTGATGTGAGTAAATATTTAAAAAATGCGCCAGCGATCAGACTGCTTTCACTTATGGGACGTTTAGGCATTCCAAACGCGGACGATGCAGGCAAGCCTATAGAACCTTAAGCTGCCAGAGTTCAATATTTCGGTCGAACGGCATGATTATGTCAATTATTTTTCGTAGTTTTTTTATTGCTAGTTTCAGGGTTAAAAATGTAACTTTAGGATTATTGTTCTTAATCTAAAACAAACGCTGATATGAAACATATTTTATTCCAAAAAGCTCTGATTTACAAAAAAAGAAATGATGTTACCCCATCAAGTGAATTTGATTACGACCATATTCTAGGTGCGTGGGTAAATAATTCTGACGATAGCCTTCTGATTTCCTCTCCCGACTTTAGAGCGAAAACTACAAAGAAGCAGGATGTCGAAACTGGCGAAGACCAAAAAGGTCAGTAATGAAGGTAATACCAAAAGTGTTAATCATTTCTGATCGACACGATTTTTCAAGTGATTTTATTTGTGTCGAACTTGATCGTCGCAATGTTGCTTACTGGCGTATTAACCGCGATGAACTGCCCGACTACAAAATTGATTTTGAACCAACTTTACCAAGGCTAAAAGCGGTATTTAAGAATGTTGAAGTTGACATAAATGTAGATACACTGCAATCGGTCTATTACCGTGCACCAACATTTTTGAGGGATATTTTTCAAAATGATGCAGATGAGGAAGAGCAATTGAAGCGTACACAGTGGGCAGCATTTGTCCGTTCACTGTGCGTGTTTGAGAACGCCAAGTGGTTAAATAATCCGGTGCATACCTATCAAGCGGAAATCAAAGCTTATCAACTTTATAAAGCAAAACAGATAGGTTTTCTCACTCCAGCAACTTCTATCACGAACCATATTTCTGTACCTGAGTTTGATAAGATGGCAATCAAAACCATTGATACTGCGGTAATCAATCTGAAAGAGGAGGAAGGATTCGTATATACGGAAATCTATAACAAGGATGAGCTTTTGGAACAACACTACCAATCACCATTTTTCCTGCAAGAGGGACTTGTTCCGAAAATCGATCTCCGTGTTACCGTGGCAGACGAAACAGTTATAGCCGCAAAAATACTCACCCAGGAAACAAAAGGTATCGATATTGATTGGAGACGCTTTAAGAACGAGCTTAAATATGAAATCTGCGAACTTCCTACGGATGTCTCCGAAATATGCAGGAGGCTCGTAAAAGAGCTTAACTTGTCGTTTGGAGGCATTGATCTGGTGATACACCGAGATCAGTATTATTTCATCGAAATAAATCCTACCGGCGAATGGTCGTGGCTGCAACAGAACACTGGGTTCAGGTACGACGAAGCTATTACTAATTCACTTTTGGCAAGGTAATGGGAATGTTAAAAGAATTCTTTAAGCAGCAGGTTTTTCCGGGATTTAGTGCCCTGTCGGCTAACAGGGAGGTACAAAAAATAATCGATCAGAAATTGGATTATGAGGTTGCGCTGCCCGAAGAAATAAAGGATCAGGTCCGTTTTAAAGCTGATATTGAAAACTTGATCAAAAGCCAGCTGGAACGTAAGGGCAAGCTTGAGGATAAGGCCAAATCTTTGCTGTTCATCATATCGCTGGCATTTACTACAGCTACCTTCTCCTTGAATTTTCTGGAGGAAACACCCGACCGCATATTCTCACCGATGTTGGCAATACTTGGACTCTGCTGTTTCGTATTTGCTGGCATCAGGGTAATTAGCGCTATCAATATCCGGATGTTCTATGTAAAGGAGCCAGCTATCCTACACCAAGCGCCCGACAGCGAAAATAATATCCCCGGAAAGCTGATCGTGAGCGAGGACGACGATGATACCGAATACCTCAAAGACCTAGTTCATAACAAAACGCTGAACGATTTGATCTGTACAAAGATTGCCAATCTAACCTATGCGTCTTTTACATTGGTTAGGAATGGTATTATATGTTTTGCATGTCTTTTTGCAGTGGGCATAGTGGTACAATTCAGCACGCCTAACAAACCACCCGTTAAAAAGGAACAGGACGAAATAAAAGCGTCAGCAAAGCCAAAAAATACCAACGAAGAAAAAGTCATTCGTACCAATATAGAAATGAAGACAAAGGGCAATAGTATGTTGTCTAACGACACGACCAAGCGTTAGTTAACATTCCGATATCTTTCCAGCATCTGCTTTTCAGTTAATATTTCCCACGATCTTTGATTGACATTGGCAAGCAGGTAAAGCTCGTTGTGGCTTATTTGCTCACCATCTGTTTCGTCCGGGAAGTTTTTTTGTACTTCAAGATATATCTGTTCAATAGATTTAAAAAGTCCATCCAGCATCAAATCAAACTCTTTAGGTTCTATTTCGTTGCTGAACAAAACTGTAAATGTTAGTCTTTTGTGCACCGCAACCTTAAGGGAAATCGCACCCGACTGATCGTACCTCTCAGATAGTTTGTGTGGGCTGGAATTGGCGCTGATCCTTATTGTTTCAACCGGTAGATTTTTCTTCACCAGTTTTTTGATTCCTTCTTTCGTTTTCAAATACGCATCCTTGCCGGCTTCCTGTAAAAAGGCTTCAAAAAAGGGTTTCAACAAGTAAGCAACTATTGCCGTTGGCAAAGCCCATTCGATACCAGCCATTGCACCGCTTTCTCTCTGGTCAATTCTATAGGCAAGCGGGGAATTAGCAAATTCCTCCTCCAGGAAATCATAAAGTTCTTTGGGGTAATTGTCGGCGACCCATATCAGCACCGCATTTTTATTATCCATACTCGTCTATATTTCTGCTAATATCGATAATTGACAACATTTTAGATCTTGTTTTAATAGGTATTTTTCCACAACTAGCGTTGGTAAAAAGCATTGCTGCACAGCCATATCCATCAATCGCTAGATCTGAATATTAACAACAAGCCCATCCAATCCAGCCCAAAAAAACACCAGCCATTTTCCAAAAGAAAAAACGGAAAAAAAGAAAGCAAGGAAAAGGCGATAAGGGCGGAGCCGGAGAGCTATAAGTCCCGGAGGGTGGCTTTGTGAGGAACGAGCAAAGACATTATGCGCTCGAAGGTGAACGCACAGCGCCACCTTAGCTGCCCTTTTTACCCGTTTCGTTGAAAAAAGACATTGATGTGGTTCAACTATCTCCTATATTTATTCCTCATTCAGCTCAGGAAAACTTCAGTACTAAAACTTTTATAATCAGCAATTTTTAAATATGCCAGAAAGCGCGGGGATACTTCTTTTCAGAAGGACAAAAAGCTATACCGAATTTTTCCTGGTTCATCCCGGTGGACCTTATTTTACCAAAAGGAATGAAGGATGGTGGACTGTTCCCAAAGGTGAGATCGATAAAGGCGAAGAACCTTTGGCATGCGCAATCAGGGAATTTAAAGAGGAAACCGGTTTTAAGATAAAGGGCGATTTTATCCCGTTAAAATCAATCACTCAGAAGGCAGGCAAGGTTGTGCATTGTTGGGCAGTGGAATTTGATATTGATGCAGAAAAGATTGTAAGCAATAAATTTAAGATTGAGTGGCCTCCAAATTCGGGAAGCACTAAAAGCTTCCCTGAAATCGACAAGGCAGGCTGGTTTGATTTGGAACAGGCAAAGATTTTAATCAACGAACGGCAGGTAGATTTTCTGGACGAGTTGTCAGAAATCACTAGCACTACCCGTTAGCGGGATTGCAGCGGCATCCTTTCGCAGAAAGATATAGCGGAAAGCCCCGTTCCTGAAAGGAAACGGCTAAAATTCAACTGATAATTGTTTTATATACCTACTAATTGAGAAGCCTGGCTTTCCATCTTGTAATTTCATTTTTAATACTCGACTTCCATTGTGGTGCTCTAACATTTCTAAATACCAAAGAGCGATCAAGCAGAGCCTTAAATTCGTCATTTGTAAAGATTCGCTGCTTAAATAAACCAAAACTTTCAATAAAATCTGTCAATGTCATAGGAATAATATTTACAAATTCCTCCACATCTCCGTTATACCAAACTCCAATTCTAAATGTCTCAACAACATTATTATCTAAATTTGGGGCTATGAATAAACAATAAACATCCTTGTCAGGATAGCTAAGTTTATAGTTTACTGCATGTCTTCTAACAGGTTCACTTTCTGCTGACATTTGACGGTGTGATGTAGTTAACGTTACTTCAACCACCAATACATAGGTCTCAAATTCAAAAATTAAGTCAGAACCTCCTCCCGGAGCGGTATTACGTGGAAAAAAGTCTTGATCCACCGGGAATCTCCTGGTCTCATGAACCGCACCAACAATGTTGTTAATGGCTAAAAAAGATCTCCAAACCGCCCATTCCAAATATGCTGGTTTGTCATCAATTTCAGGTGAATTTGGTGGTGGATTATTATTCAGGCTGTTTAAATAGTTCAAAATATCTAAAACCGATTCTGGATTTCTCTGTTCGTTTGCAAAATCTTCTTCCCTTTCCCAGTTATTATACTCTATTAATTGAAACCTGATCTTTTGAATAATATCAATTGGTGTATTTATGCTGACCTTATTAGCTTCTACTAATAATGGGTGAGTTTTGTTTTTAATTCCTGTTTTAAGAGATTCTATTTCTAAGAGCGCAAATTTTGGATTATCAGTCGGAATGGGATAACTATTTTTATAGAAATACGAAAAGTATTGTAGAGGATTTGTTGCAAAATGGAAGACAGGTTCAGTAATTAAAAGTTCATCCACAAATGCTTTTTTATTTGCTCTAATTACAATTGTGTCTTGAATTCGTGTAAATATACCTGTCAAACTAAAATAACGAAAAGTAGTGTCAGCATAATCCCTAGTAATTGACATGGGGTCAATTTCAGTTAACACACCTAAAGCATCCAAATATTCTTTCCTAATAATGCGTAATTCCGCGGGTGATTTGAAGCGGCATTTCTGACGAAAACTGATAATTTCAGCAACAATATTTTGGGCTAATTCCAATGTATGATCTTGAAATTTTTGCAGGAATAAACCTGTTTCGAATTTTGTTAATCCATTCTCACCCATATCCTGTAAAATTTTTAAAACTTCCAGAAATAATATAAAGGGTTTCATTCTCCCTGCCGGAAATGACTTTTCTAAGGCAGGTAATTCGTAACAAATAAATAGTCTTGAATATATTTCTTCAATTTCAGGTACAGATAACGCATTAATTAATTTATTGCCTGCAGGAGTAATCTGATAAGAATTGGTAATTTCCGGAATGCCAATTGAACTAAATAAATTATCTGAAGTTAAACGCTGTCCTCCAATATCGTATTTTTCATAGCTGATAAAGCCAAGTTGGTAAAAAGCTGCACGCCATTTACGACCATTAAAATCTGAGGCAAGCCCATCAAAATCAAGGACAAAATTATCTTTTAATGCCTGGTGTAATCGTTCCTCCTGATCTGACCCTTTTACATTTCCTGAAAATCCTTCTTTGTAAAATACTTTTAACGCATTTTCAATCCTTTTGGGATTTCTAACTGTTGTATTTCCTATATTCCAAACCTTTGGCATAATTAATCAATTGGATAATGACGCAATATAATTTTTCTAAGGTTCACTGCTCTCGTAGTATCAAGATTTATTTCATTGTAAAAAGAAGTGCCAAGATGCTTTCCGTCTATTTCACTAAATACTTCTAAATGAGGTTTCCCAATGATATGACGTTTTGAATCATCAACCGCCCATAACTGATTTGTTCCTTTAAGTCTGTAGGCTCTTCGTCCTCTGTTTTTATATGTCGTGATTTCAAATTCTTCACCGATCAGTACAGTTTGATCATCAAACGGCGCAATTTTTTTGGTTTCGTCGTATTCATCATGCTCTTCAATGATTTTATGGATACGAAGCCATTTCTTCAGCGAATCCAGATTATGAATGCAATGTAAATTTGTAACTTGATCTGGCTCTTTTAAAATATCTATATTAGTATGATTGGAATAATTGCAATTTGAAAAATTAAAGAGAGCGGATATTCCTGTTTTCTGAATTTGATGTTCCGTATTTTCTGCAATTGACGTATCAGTTACTATATCTTCATTCCAGCTGTACAATAATTGGCTATCATGTAGTTGCGCTTTATTCCAAACTATTGAATTTTGAATGGCTTGAAGAAAGTTCTGTCGCAAATCACGGTTGTTAGCTAGAGAGGAGCTTAAATGCATTCCTGCGATTGCATTTTCATTAAAAATAAACTGACTTTTTAAAATCTTTTTATCAATTTCAAGCTTATTTAAAAAATCAACGGTTTCAATAAATTTTTTAACTCCATCAACAATAGTTGTGGCATTGAATTGCGATTGAAGTGATTTTTCATTTATAAAAACGCGCATACTATATGCCTAATAAATGGTTTAAATCCTTGGTCGATTGATCAAAAAAATCAGAGGGCCAGTTAGTAATTACAGCATCGTCATCCATTTCAATGACTTTAAATTTCTTGTCATTTGAATTGTCGAAATAAAGCACATTCAAATCATTTTTATCAATTGTTTTTTCAAAAACTGAAATCCGAAAACCATTTAAGATATGTTCACTATGTGATTCAACAATAACTTGGACACCTTTTAAAGAAACTAGCGTCAAAAATTTAGATATCACTGACTGCGCATATGGATGTAGATGTGCTTCGGGATTTTCTATTATTAAAATCTCGCCTTCCTTAGCGATCAATCCTGAGGCAATTATTGGTAAAACATAGCTAAAGCCATAGCCTACATTAGTGGCACGATAATAAGTGGATGTTCTGTCTGTGCTAATTTCAAAAGTTAATAAATTGGTATTGGGAATAGCATTGATTTGATGTTTGGAACCTAGAAAAATTTTATCCAACCAAAAATCAACCTGCCCGGAAATTGTTTTATCAATTTCATCTAATGGGATTGAATAGAATGCACCTATATTTTCTAAAAATCTGCTATCTACATTCGCTTCCCTGTTTTGATGTAAAATGCTTACAGCATTCTCGCCTAAAGGACCTGTAGTAGCGAATTGCCTCGGACTGGTGTATTGATAATGTAATTTAGGGCCAATTCTGTCTGCTGAAACATAATGCACGCGTAGAAAGGAAAGATTTTCGTAAAGAATTTTATACAAAGTTTTATCATAATCCTCTGGAATAAAAAGATCAAAAAATACTGGAAAACTAGAACGACTGTTTTTTAAGATATTATGTATCGAAATAAGGTTTGGTTCATTGAAAATTTCATACTCAAATTTCTCGTCTTCGCTAGTACCACTAACGAAGATTTTGTCAATTTTTGCTACCGATGGGTCATTATCAAATTTACTTAGATGGTATTCTAATGAATATTTGAGGAGGTCAGACGCAAATTCATACCTGATATACATTTGCTCCTTAGGAGATACTTCAATATTTTTTACGTCTTCGAAAAAACCCAGGTTAACATTTATACCATTAAAGTGAATTTTATCAGTATTTCTCTCATGTGCCGGCGATTGCATGAAGAGCATAAATGGTTGCAAGACCGACGATTTTCCTCTCCCATTGACACCAGTTAACAAATTTATTTTTGAAAGAGGAATTTGAGTTTCTTCTTTGAATAATTTAAAATTTGTGAGGGTTAATTTATTAATCATATAAGTTTCCTGATAAAATTGATTTTGCTAAACGGAATCTCGTATTTACCTGACCATTTGAACCTGTTGAATATTTAACTGAGTTTAAATACTTTTCATCGTTTATTAGTTCACTGAAATTTTCTAATATTATGTGTTCATTTAGAGGTGTCAATTGATCAATGTTTTCGCTGAAATAATAGTAAATTGATTCTAAAACAGCAATATTTATTCTGCCCCGGCTATAATCAGTGGGTAGCCGAAAATTGCTTCGACCGAAAATTGAGAATGTTAATCCCATGACATGTAAAAATTTGTTTCTCAGGAAACTAATGAGATTATCGTCCATAGAATTTATTTTTTTCATCGTACGTTCTAAAAATTCATCCATAGAATATTTATAGTCGGATTCATAGTCGAATATGGTAAACGCCAAGCATCTTAAAACAGCCTCACGGTCTTTCATTCTCGTCGGCGAGATACCATAATCAATAGCTTGTTTAAATTCGTTTGACTCGGAAAGTTCTTTTAGTAATTCCGTCGACTTGCCGATAAATATACAATTTCTAATTTCCTGTCTTTCAAGTTTTGTACCACCTGTATTTATTCGATTAAAAATATCATAAACAACTTTCATAGGGACCTGAGGCTGTAAAATATATACTAACAGTTTACGATCTTCTATTCTGGCCTGAAGCCTGGTTTCGAGGTTTTGGAAATTACAGTTATTTAATTCAAATAGAGCCTCTAATCCACCTAAGCTGAATTTTTGCAGCAAAAAGTCTTGTATCGCTGATGTGCGTTGTAGTCCATCAACAACAATGTAATCGCCATTTAATTCTTTTCTAAAATATAATGGAGGAAGCGGTATATTTAAAATAATCGACTCAATAAATTGACTTTTTTGTTGGTGTTTCCAGACCAAATTTCTTTGAAAGTCTGGATTCATAATGATTTTCTTTTGTTCCAACTTCCTGTTTAGTTCGTAGACCGAAAACCATTCTTCTTTAATATCAACCTCCTGATCATAGGTAGAAGATGAAAATTTTAAGTTTTCAGGATCATTATCTATTCCGTCCTCTTCTAATTTATCATTATACCTATAGTAGTCCCCATCTTCAAAGATTATGGAAACATCTAAGAGCCATGAAAGTACTGTTTTCACCCGGCGATGAATTGTAATTTCAGAATCCGTTGTTGTATTTGATAAAATGTGCTTGATTAGATCGGCTTCCGCAAAACCATCGTGCTTGGATTCAACGAAGTTTATTACAAACTTAAAAAAGGAGTTTCTTTGTAGAGCTTCTTTAATTATCCTCCTTCTTTCAACAGGATTGCTTTCAACAAAATGTTGGCCTAATGGAGTTAAGGTTGAGAAATTATTTTGGTTATAAACAAACCCCAAAACTTCAGCTGCATGCCTATAATATCGTCCTTGTCTTTCTGAATAACCAATTGCCTCTGAAATCATTTCAAAGGTAGTGGCACCTTCTCCAACAGCTTCTACTGCATCAATGACTTTACTTAGGTTATCTGCTTGAGGTATATCGTTTTGTAAAAACATATTAATAGGCAATAAACAAATATTCTTTTACTGAATTGCTGGAAACATTTTCTTTTTGAGTGCCAAAGGAATACTTATAATCGACCTTTTGGACTTCCACGCTTTCTTTATATTTTGATAATAGTCCAACCATCTCATCTAAGGTTGGGAGTGAATTTGATGAATAAGATACTATTAAAATACTATCCTTGAATTTTTTAAACAGTTTGTCAAAAGCGTCATAAGCACCCTTTTGAGAAGAAAAAGGAGTAGGATAATTTTTGAATTTTTTAGTTTTAGTATGCTCCTGTATTTCCAGACCCTCCCAATCACACGCTAATCCCTCGACGAAATGATATCTTCTAACGTATTCGTTATCTGAAGTTGGGTTAAAATATGGAGGGTCAATATAAATTAAATCCGCAGTCCTATTAATGGTCATCGCATCTCCTTTCCTGGAATGATGAGTTTTGCCATTATCAAAAATACTATTATTGATTTCTTTTACAGACTTAAGAAAATGGTCTGAAAGTGATATTTGAAGATCTTTGCGCCCATCGTTATAACGGTCTCCAACATAAGTAAATATTCCTCTTGGACGTTTTTTAGTACAGGCCCTGATCAATGCTGAAATTGCAATTGACTTTTCGTAAGGGTTGGTTAACTTTTTTATATTGTATCTGATAATATCAATCAGTAAATTTTCCTCAGTAGTAAAATATAATCCTTCAAAGGTGGTACTTACAAATTTATTATATTCTCCTGCAGGCTCAATTATTAATGCGCATGCTTTATCTGCGGAAAGCTTTACGTTATTATTTTCCACCATGGCTTTCGTGAATGAAGCAGATAAAGACATGTAGTCATTGCTGATTACTTCTTTGCCTAAAGACTTTAGTAGATAGCCAACTATACCAGATCCGGAAAATAAATCAATACCAGTATTGAATTGAAATCTATTAAAAATCTCGGCAATATGGGGTAAAAGTTTACTTTTTGAACCCATCCATCGGGTAGATGGATATTTATCAACTTGAGTAGGCAGAGATGGTGAACTTATTTTGAAAAGCTTATTGGATTTGGGCAGGACAGTAACAATAACGTCTTCCCCGGTTCGATTTCGAGAATCACTGTTAATATATCTTTTTGTCTGAATGATTTCAATTTTATAGTCACTATATAATTGATGCACTAAAGGGTGATTGGAATTAGTCAAAATAATATAACACCCTAGCTTATGAAGGCGGCGAACTTCTTCTGCAAGTTCAACCTGATCCTCTTCATAAAATTGCTCTTTGGTATATCTTTTAAAATCACTATATTTTGAAATTGGCAAATACGGCGGATCGAGAAAAATAAAATCGCCTGGCTCAGCATTTTCTTTTAGAACAGATTTATAATCTCCACAAATAATTTTTGCTTCTTTAAGCATTTCAGAAGCATTCAATACCGTTTCAACATCGGCTATCTTTGGGTTTTTATATCTGCCATATGGGACATTAAATTGTCCTGACTTGTTAACTCTATATAGTCCATTGAAACATGTTTTATTTAGGTAAATTGTTCTCGCCGCATTATAATATCTATTCAAGTTTTTTGTGCTTTTGGCCCGAAGATCATAGAAAAACTCTGAAGTGTTTTCAAAAGTCAAAAGATGGTCCAATACTTTATTGGGATTGTCGGCAATGCATTGATATAGATTTGTCAATTCCGGATTAAGGTCGGCAATAATCGAGGCGTGTGGTTTTAAATTAAAATAAAATGCACCTCCTCCGAAAAAGGGTTCAATATACTTGTTATACTTCTCTGGCGCCCTTTCATGTAATTCATACAGCATTTGCGTTTTGCCACCTGCCCACTTTAACACTGGTTTCGCTTGTTGTATATTTAATTTTGCAGGTTCTGAACTCATATTTAATCTAAATCGACGTAAAATTACCTCATTAAAATTGGAATCTAAGCAAAATTCCATTTTATACGGCACTAAATTACTAACAAGATTATTTTAAAACCGAAATGGGCTTGAACAGTTTTGCTTTTGACATTTTGAAAAATTGATAAATCTTATTAAATTGAGTTATGGGTATGGAATTTGAACTTTTAATTAAGGGAGAGACTGTTAAGATTTCTGAACACTATGTTGGGGAAAATCAAATTTTCAGAGTAGTTTATGACAATAGTAAGCTACCACTGATAATAACGAAAACCAATAGTTACCAGCCGGGAAAATTTTGGACCAGTCTGCCGGAAGGCAGACAATCTGAGGCAGAAGAAATTGGAGTTTTAATAACCGAATATTTTAGGAGGAAATAAGTATGTGCTATTATAATGGACAAAAAGTTACAAGGTCTGAATATATAAGACTCAAAGACCTGGAGAAGGCAATTTTGAATTATGACTTTCTGAATAAGGATGTTCAGACCGGATTCGATTACTCAGGTAATGCTGTTTTAAAACCCATCGAGGGTAAAAATGATTTTGATCTTGTTCAGATGGAATGGGGTTTTCTTCCAGGCTACATTAAAGATAGGGAGCAAGCGAAAAATATGAGGTTTGGATATAAAGATGCTTCCGGTAAATTCCATCCGCCAATTACAACTTTAAATGCAATGGCAGAAGAGTTAATAAAACCTGGTAAGATTTACCGTGAAGCGGGGCTCAAACGGAGGTGTTTGGTTTTATCGACAGGTATTTTTGAATGGAGACATGTTTTTGCCAAAAACAAAAGGACCGGTGAGCCATTGAAAACTGCAACCAAATATCCATATCATATTACGGTGAAGAACCAGGAGTATTTTTATATGGCAGGTATTTGGCAACCATGGACAGATCGTGAAACAGGAGAACACGTAGAAACTTTTTCAGTAGTCACCACTGAGGCGAATAAATTAATGGAGCAGGTGCATAACAGTAAAAAGCGAATGCCTGCTATCTTAAATGAGGATCTTGCTTATGAATGGATGTTTGGGGATTTGTCCGAGCCTAGAATTAACGAAATTGCAAAAACGCAATTTCCGGCTGAAAAGATGGAGGCTTGCACGATAGCCAAAGATTTCAGGGAAGTTCTTGAGCCTACCAAACCTTTTGCTTATGAAGATTTAGCAGCTATAGAATTAAATTTTTAAGGGTTGTGGCTAACCTATCTTTGCTATATGACAAAAACTGGAAGCTTGAATCATTTTTGGCAAGAATATGAATTAATTGGTACTACAAAATCCCTTAACAATGAAATTCCTTCATTTAGGAGTTGCAGGTTTTGTGGAAATGATGAGACGAAAACGACTTTTAAGACTGATTCGCATGCTTGCCCCGAATTGCTTGGCGAAAATGATTTTATTTGTTTTGAAGAATGTGACGAATGCAACAAAAAATTTAGTGCATATGAAACACATTTGTCTACACTGGTTAATCCGTACATGACTATGGCAGGTATTAAAGGAAAGAAAAAAATTCCTGAGTTTCATTCTAGGACGATTGACCGTGATGAAGAAACAAGAACTATAATAAGGGTAGCCTCAGATGGTCATAGGCAAATTCTGATTGGTGCAAAAGTAGAAGACGATTGTATTATTGACAATATTAATTCCAGCTTATTATTAAAATGCCGATTGAGACCATTCCGGCCATTAAATGTATACAAAGCACTCGTTAAGGTTGGACTAACATTATTACCAGATGATCTTGTGCCCTATTATAAAAATTCTTTCAATTGGCTATTGAAAAAATCCGAAAATGTATACATTCCCATTTGTTTTATAACCTTGCTGCATAAGAAAAAATTTGTAGAACCTCTAGTCGAATTATATAAAGCAAAATTAATTTATAAGGAAGAAGGATTTTATCCTGAACTCACTTTAGTAGTAAATTTTGGAAATCTAATATTTCAAATATTCTTACCGGAATCTGATGAGCATGATTATTTAAAATCAAATGGGCAATCACCTATATTAGAAATTTATCCTGCATCTATATATAACAATGATTTTACTCAATCAGCAAGTGATGAATTATTTGATAAAGTGAACTTCAAGTATAAATTTATCAGTTCTGATTTAAGATCGGAGTCAATGTGTCTCCGAGATGAGATTATACCATACAGTTTCGGTTCCGTAGAAATGGGCAATTTAGACTGAGAATTTAAACGCTCCTCGGATCGCTGTTTGCCGGAAGCCTTGCAATCTTTTCCACTTCAATTGCCGGGTACCCAAAATCAAGCACCACTTTTCCAAGGATCAGAAATATCCCGTCTCCGTTTAGTGGATAAGCTTTTAAAGATGGGGGGAAATGCACGGTATCAAAGAAGTCGCCATTTATATCAAAGAAGGTCCCGAACTTCATAATCTTCCCGTTCTTTGTCTTTACCCACTTATCGGCAACAAAATCACCTACCATCCTTATTTTCTGCCCCGCAAACTCACGTAGGTTTTTGACAAATGCTTCACCGCGAAATTCTGTTTTTACTAAATCAAAAAGAGAGGTTGAAACCGGAAATCCGATCAGCTCGAGTTCGTCATATATATCTTCGAGGAGTGAATTTTCCAGTTTAGGAAGTTTAGGCTTTTTAAATTGCTCGTTTTGAAACAACCCCACTTCGGTTTTTTTCTGGTTCTTGCTGAGCAGCATATGGGCCTCCCAAAGCAATTCTTTTTTACCATATCCTGTAAAACGCAACGCGCCGCAACGAATTAATATAATCAGTTGTTCCAAAGAAATCCCAGTACGCAGCACCAGGTTTTCCATGCTCAGGTATTTACCGTTTAAAAAGCGTTCTTCCGGAATCAGCATCCCATACTGCTGTTCAAGGTTCTGCATGCAATCATAGCCGAGGTAAATAGTAGAACCTTTTATTGAGGCCTGGTACCTGCTGTTGTTGACGCATGGTGGAAGAACAGTGGCGCCTGCTTTCTTTGCTTCATTCACATAAACTTTCCTTGAGTAGAAACCCCCATAATTATTGAGGACACTGACCATAAACTCCATCGGATAATAGGTCTTCAAAAAAAGGCTTTGGTAACTTTCAACTGCAAAAGATGCTGAATGCGCTTTATTAAATGAATACCCTGCAAAGCTTTCCATCTGCCGCCATACTTCACGGCTTATTTCTTCCGCATAACCCATATTACTGCAATGGGCAAAGAATTTATGTTCTATTTCCTCAAGATGTTTTTTACTGCGGTGTTTCCCGCTCATCATTCTTCTTAATACATCGGCATCGGCAAGATCAAGCCCTCCAAAGTGGTGGCCGATCTTCATCACATCCTCCTGATAGACCATTACCCCATAAGTTTCCTTTAACTGAGCTTCCATCACCGGATGCAGATAGGTGGTCATTTCGGGATTTCTGTGCCGTTCAATATATGCTTTCATCATTCCACTCGAAGCCACACCCGGCCTGATAATGGAGCTTGCTGCAACAAGGGTAAGATAATTATCGCAATTGAGTTTTGATATCAGTTGCCGCATTGCCGGAGACTCGATATAAAAACAGCCAATTGTATTCGCCGAGCGCAATTGCTCTGCGATCTTTGGATCTTTAATAAACTTTTGTGGCTGATGTACATCAATAACTTCACCTTTGTTTTCAAGGACAATTTCAACGCAATCTTTGATGTGCCCAAGGCCACGTTGGGAAAGGATATCAAACTTTTCAAACCCTATATCTTCAGCAATATGCATATCAAACTGCATCGTAGGCAAGCCTTTTGGCGGGTAATCCATCGCACAATACATCGTAATCGGTAATTCTGAAATGACTAGGCCCGATGCGTGTATAGTCCTTTGATTAGGGAAATCTGCCATCTGATCGTAAACTGAAAGGATCATATTGACCACCTCATTTTTATTGAGCATACTTTCCGGTTCTTTTACGAGCCTGTCAATTTCAGCTTTGGGCAAACCATAAACTTTCCCAAGTTCCCTTAAAATGGAACGAGACTTAAAGGTGCTCATTGCACCAAGTAGTGCAGTATTGCCTGCCTGGTAGCGCTTGAATATATAATCATAGATCTCGTCCCGTTCATTCCAGGCAAAGTCAACATCAAAGTCAGGGGGCGACTGCCTTTTAGGATTAAGGAATCTTTCAAAATAGAGGTCAAGCTCAATCGGACATACATCGGTAATGCCCAGGCAATACGCGACAACACTGTTTGCACCGCTGCCACGGCCAACATAATGAAAATTGCGGGATCTGGCATAGCGGCAGATGTCATCAGTAATCAGGAAGTAACTGGAAAAATTAAGATTGTCAATTATACTCAGCTCTTTTTGTACACGCTCTCTGGCCACTTTATTTCGTTTCCCATATCTACGTGCAAGTCCGTCAAGTGCATACTTTTCAAGGAGGAGACGGTCATCTTCACGGTTCCCGGTGAATGTTTTCTTATTCTTTATCTCGCTGAAATTAAAATCAAACCTGCATGCATCAAACAGTTTTTCAGTGGCGGTTATAATTTCAGGAAAATCACTGTAGGCATCAAGCAAAACAGATTTGGGAATGATCTTTTCATTTGCATTAGCCACACTGCTTTCATTCAATTGCGAAATAAGAATGTTATGGGATATTGCCCTGAGCTGCCTGTGCAGTTTGTAATCTGTATCATCATTAAATGAAATGGGGTTCCATATTACGTAACGATCAAGATTTTTTCGGGGTTCAAAGCGTATGCGGTTAAGCTGTTCAGGCTGAATGCCAATAAATTCATTTTCACGCAGATCAGCAATTGGCTTTTTGTCATAGGGATAAACCACATATGCGTTTTCAAAAGCAGGCGCATTTACAGGTAATGAACGGTCGTGCTTATTGCATTCAGTCATTAATATATTGAGTTCCTGGAATCCGTAATTGTTTCGTGCGATGCAAATGTACAGGAGTTCATCTCCGTTGCGGAATTCCATCCCTGCCAAACCTTTTAATCCTTTTTCATTGCAGACCTTTATAAATTCCAATATGCCTGTGCTGTTATTGATATCCGTAAGAACGGCAGTATCATAACCTCCGCTCTGCATTAATGCAGTAAGCCTATCGATGCTCAATGTGCCATAACGAAGGCTATAATAGCTGTGCGTATTTAATAACATCTCTCTTTCTCCTTTACAGGCTGATAGCCTTTTTTACCGCATTTATACCAAATCGCATTTTTATTTTATCCATTGCGGTTGAAAGATTGATATCTGTCACTGCATCATTAAATAGGTCGATCTGATAGTTTCCTCCAACAAGCTCGCTGAACTTAACCCCGATCAGACGGATCAGCATTCGCCTGCTGTAGAGTTTATTGAAAAGGTCCATTGCTTTCTCTGAAAGTATTCGGTCAGAGCTGGTATACGAAACCCTTATTTGTTTGGTGAATGTTTCAAAATTGCTGTAACGGATTTTTATCGTGAGGCAACCCGTGAGCTTTCCTTCCTTGCGGAGATCAAATGCCAAGTCATTTGTCATTGTGATAATATGCTTGCGCAACAATTCCATATCAATGGTATCTGTTTCAAAAGTGTTTTCCTTGCTCAGGCTTTTTCTTTCAGAATAAGGAACGACAGGTGTATCATCAAGCCCGTTGGCTTTTTTCCAGATGATGATCCCGTTTGTGCCCAGTACCTCTTCCATCACTTCGATCTCCATTTCCTGAAGGGTGAGGATTTTGGATATGCCCATATTCCGTAACAGGGTGTAGGTTTTACCCCCAACCATCGGAATAGATTTAATTGAAAGCGGGGCAAGAAATTCTTTTTCACCGCCGTTGTTCACCTGTCTTGCACCACTTGGCTTTGCGGTTCCGGTTGCAATTTTCGATACTGTTTTGTTTACAGAAAGGCCAAATGATATTGGAAGGTCTGTTTCTTTAATAATCCGGTGCCTTAACTCCTGTGTCCACTTCCAGCAACCGAAGAATTTATCCATTCCGCTTATATCCAGGTAATGCTCGTCAATGCTGGCCTTCTCGACAATTGGTGCATGTTCCGCTATTATTTCGGTCACCATTCTTGAATAGTAGGAATACCTGTCATGGTCGCCCCGGACTAACACGGCCTCAGGGCAAAGCTGACGGGCGAGGCGCATCGGCATTGCACTGTGTATGCCGAATTTCCGGGCTTCGTAGGAACAGGATGCAACAACACCTCTGTCGGAACTTCCCCCGATCAGGACGGGCCTGCCTACAAGATTAGTATCCAGCAGGCGCTCAACGGAAACAAAGAAGGTGTCGAGATCACAATGAACAATATGCCTTTCCATAATTTTTTGAATTTATTTTCTTACGTTTGTCATTAATAGTGACAATTGTATGTTATCAATAATAACACTTGAAAATGGACAACCAAAAAATATTTTTCCCCACTAACATAAAATTCCTCCGTGAAAGGAAAAAAATGAGCCAGGAAATTGCAGCTGAAAAGCTTGGAATAAGCCGTTCAAAGCTTATGGCGCTGGAAAGCGGGCAAACGAAAGCTCCCCAACCGGAGGATCTCATAAATTTTTCCGAATGCTATAAGATCAGCATTGACAGCCTGCTAAAAGTGAATCTTCCAAAACTTGGCGAACTAAAAGTCCGTGAATTAGAAGCAGGCAATGATGTATACATGGCTGGCGGCAATATCAGGGTACTCGCAATTACGGTCGATAAAGCAAATAAAGAAAATGTGGAATACGTGCCTGTGAAGG
>DLGS01000036.1 GCA_002482815.1 Bacteroidetes bacterium UBA7688 | reverse complement strand
TTCCATCGTTTTCTTTATTGAGTTTACTTTGCTGGCTCCTGAAATTGTCAACTCAATAAAGAAAACGATGGAAACTCTTATATACAGGACGAAACATTGCCTTATCAAAACTTTGGGTATACCCGGTTTGGACGTGGGGATGTTGGCATTTCTGTAGGTGGTGGATTGAAAATTGGTTATCTTTTCAATTGCAAAAAACCTAAAGTGGCAGGAATGGATAAAATGCGCGAACGGCTTAATAAATAAAAAAACCGGCGAGTTACTTACATCGCACCGCTACAACCACCTACCCTTGCTACATTCCTGTCCTGGGGGAGTTCGGTAGGAGCTGGTCGTATAAGACTCGCCAGTGGGCGCAAAAGTAATGGCTTTGCCGAAAAAAACAAAATTATTATTACAGTTCAATGAATTAAGTAAATCCTCATGCAAGTTCCCGGATATTTTGGGATAAAAAAAGCAGGTTTGATTTGAATCAAACCTGCTTTTCTCAAATATGCAATAAGTGCTAATCTTCAAAATAATATGGATTTAGATAAACCCTTTCCATGTGATTTTTACGGAGATACTGATCCAGCTCCTGGTTTACCCTGATGTCCGGAGCATAAATGTGTGTAGCCATAATAACCAAAATAACCTTATTGGGATTATAACCGGTTACGGATAAGGCTTTGTTGTAGTCGGTAGTTGATTGCATTTCATTGATGAAAACCTCAAATTTTGACTCATCTTCCGGTGCAATCACAATATTGAAAATCTCCATTTCGGAGATACTGGATTTAAACGGTTGTCCGATTAAATGTTTATAAAAAACAATAATTTTTTCAGCAGTTCTGTAAGTAAATGTCATTAATCATCAATGTTCGGCCTGAAAACTAATCCAACAGCTTTTGAATTTCCTGAATAAAATGGTCTATGACTATTGGCTTTGGAATAAAGAGATCAATATCTACATTCAATGTATCCAAAATAGAAGCCTCATGTGTAATTGAAGAAATTACAATTAGTTTGGCATTTTTAGTGTTGTTATGCTTTTTAAATTCCTGAATGAGCTCAAACCCATTCAAATAAGGCATCATTATATCAGTAATAATAAGATCATAAGGCATTAAATCGATTTTCGATAAACCATCGCGACCATCAACTCCAAATACCGCGTTGTATCCCTTCTGCTGCAAAATTTTCAACAAGATTTTTTGAATAATCTCATCATCATCAATAAGTAGTATGTTCTTCATTTAAAATTAATTGCAAAAGTTTGATCTTAGTCAAAGTTAAAGAATAAAAAACATTAGGTGCATAAAATAATTTCTATTATTTTATTAATTATATATAAAATAATTATCTATACTATTTGTAAAAAAAATAAATACAATAATTCATGTTGCAACTAAACAATTGAAAACTAAATTTGCATAGATTTACTCTTATCATTTAAAAACTATTCATCATGCCGACTAACAAAATCGTGGTTCTGTACGTTGACGATGAAGAGCATAACCTCCTTTCATTTAAAGCCACATTTCGTTTAAAATATAAGGTTCTTACAGCCATCAGCGGAGCCGAGGCTATGAAAATACTGGAAACAAACAAGGTAGAAATTATCATTACGGATCAGCGAATGCCATTCATGACCGGAGTTGAATTTCTGGAAAATGTCATTGAAAAATATCCGGAGACCATGCGTATATTGCTGACTGGCTATACGGATTATGAATCATTGGCTGAAGCAATCAATAAGGGTAAAATATTTCATTACCTGACCAAACCCTGGAAAGAAGAATTGCTGGAAGAGACAATAACAAGAGCACATGAGCAATTTCTGAAACAGGAATCAATGAAAGTTCAAAACGACCAGCTCAACACAACAAATGAGCAGTTAGAATTCTTATTGCGCCAAAAATTACTCTCCTAACTAGAACGGACTTTCAAAATCCTTCAACGAAACAAATCCGGTATCTCTGACAGAAAGAATCGGGTTTTTGCATTCCCAGTCGAAGCCAATTGAATGAAATGCAATTCCGGTATCACTTGCCTGGTGATACTCTCCGGAAACTAGATAATAAGTAACAGCACCTTCTGTTATCGCTTTGAAACCATGTGCAAATCCCTGAGGAATATAAAACGCCTTATTGTTTTCCGAAGATAATAGGTGAGAAAATGCTTGACCATAAGTAGGAGAATTCTTTCTTAAATCCAGCGCGACATCCATAATTGCGCCGGAAGCACAAAAAACAATCTTTGCATGATCATAAGGTGGTAAGTGAAAATGCATCCCCCTGATAACATCTTTTGCAGAAACAGAATAATAACTCTCCTGAACAGAAAAGGTAATACCGTGCGATAATAAATTGGTGCAATTAAATGTTTTGACAAAAGAGCCTCTTACATCCGAGAAGGCAGGCAAATCCAAAATTTTCAGTTCTGACACAAGATTTTATTTATGGCGCAAAATACAATTATTCCTGAATGGGAAAACAATAACAGATTACAAAAAACAAATAACAGTAAATTTTTTCTTCGAATTTCTAATTATATTCAAATTAGTTTATACTTTTAAAGGAATAATCAGACTAATTGAAACTATTATGAGAGGAATTAACAAAGTAACGCTTATCGGAAACGTAGGTAAAGATCCTGAAATTCAAACATTAGAAGGCAATCTGGTAGTCGCAAAATTTCCACTGGCGACTACCGAAAATCATAAAGACAAAAACGGACAAACAGTTTCACACACAGAATGGCATACCGTGGTTTTATGGCGCGGGCTGGCTGAACTGGCGCAAAAATACCTTCATAAAGGAAGTATGATTTATATAGAAGGCAGAATCCGTTACCGCAATTGGGAAGATAAAGACAAAGTAAAGCGAAGCAGCACCGAAATTGTTGGTGATAATTTTGTGATGCTGGATAAAAGAAAAGAGGTTGATATCCGGCCGGAATCTATGGAAAGCAGCAGTCAGTTCCTTAAACTGGAAGATGATATCAGCTTTTAATCCACCAAAAAAATGAAGCAGGTTAATCAGAATAAAACAAAGCTGTGCCTATAGTGCACAGCTTTTCCACATTATGAATTTTTGGTTAAAAATAACCATTGGCGATATCTAAAAATCCTA
>DLGS01000068.1:450-5016 GCA_002482815.1 Bacteroidetes bacterium UBA7688 | reverse complement strand
CCACGTCCAATGCACGGTCAGGCATTTTCTCCATCATAATTTTGAGGGAACAACCGGAAGGCATTGCAGGCGTGATGCCCATTACCAATGGATTGGCTTCGGCAAGCTCAACTATTGTATGACCAAAAACATCCTGATACTTTGGAGGTTCCGGTACGATGGAAACTTTTTTATTGATTTGGCCGGTTAGTTTATCAAACAAACCCGGCGCATGCCATAGGGTCTGATCTTTTTCAGCCAGGTCATAGCCTTTGCCTTTCACCGTTTTTATGTGTAATAATTTCGGTCCGGGAATATCTTTAAGGTCTTTGATGGTTTCAACAAGCTTCAACACATTGTGTCCATCAATAGGGCCAAAATATCTCAATCCCAAAGCTTCGAACAGATTGCTCTGACGGGAAATCATCCCTTTTATTCCTGCGCCCATTTTGGCTGCCATTTCGCGTTGAAACTCCGGGTAAGGTAATTTGCCCAGCAATTTCCATACATCCTCGCGCAGTTTATTATAAGTTGGAGAAGTCGTTATATCGGTCAGGTATTCTTTCAATGCACCGACATTCGGGTCGATAGACATGTTGTTATCGTTGAGGATAACGATCACATTGGCATTGCTGACACCAGCATGGTTCATTGCCTCAAATGGCAAACCGGCAGTCATAGCGCCGTCGCCAATAATGGCCACATGATGACGATGTGTTTCACCTTTATATTTTGAGGCAATCGCCATTCCCAAAGCAGCAGAAATAGAAGTGGAAGAGTGGCCTACACCAAAAGCATCATATTCGCTTTCGTCTCTTTTAGGAAAACCACTGATACCGCCATAGCGTCTGTTGGTATGGAATACCTCACGACGACCGGTCAGGATTTTATGCCCATATGCCTGGTGACCAACATCCCAAACCAACTTATCGTCCGGTGTATTGAACATATAATGCAGTGCTACCGACAACTCTACAACACCAAGACTGGCACCAAAATGGCCGCCGTTGACACTGACACTATCAATAATAAACTGACGTAATTCATTGCAGACCTGCTGCAAATCCGACTTGTTCAATTTTTTCAAATCGTCCGGATTGTTGATTTGGCTCAGAAGCGGGCCCGCATTAATTTTTTCCATCCAAAAAACGCCGATATAAAAGGGATTGCCAAAGCTAAAAAGAATAAGTTTAAATATATGGGTTTAGCCTCACAAAATTTTAGTTAAACAAATGCCACTTTACTTTCTGACCACAGTTATTACCGCCTAAAATTCAATCTTAATTCCCCAATCGTGAATTGATTTATCCTGATTCAGGTCGTGTTTATTTTCCGAAATTTTAATAAAATTCAGGTTCTCCATTTTTTTTACCTCAGGTGGCAAAGCACGCAGGGCATTGTTATTGATATAAAGCTGCTCAAGCTGCATCATATTGTACATCGACATCGGAAGCATTTCGATGTTGTTATTTTCCAGATGAAGTCGATGCAGATTGGGCAATTGATTAAAAATTTCCACTCCTTTCTCCAGGTTGAACGCCTTGTCGTTGTTCAGAAACAATTCTTCCAGGCTTTGCAATTCCACAAATTCTGCCGGTAATTCTACAAATTCGTTTCCGCTCAAATCCAAGACTTTCAGATTTTTGAGTTTGGCAATATCTTTTGGAATAACCCTGATGTGATCATTTTGCAAAATCAGGACTTCGAGGTTTGGAAATTTATCCATAGCCTTCGGAAATTCAGGAAAATTCTGGTTGCTCAAATCCAATGTTTTCACCTTGTTTGGCGATTTCAAAGCGTCTTCAAGTTTGCGATAAACAGAATCAGTCGATTGACTGAGTGCGAAAAACGGGTTTATCAACAGGATAACAATCCAAAATAGATTCTTCATATCAGCAGATTTTGTTCAGAATGAGCCCTAAAGGTAGTTTTTCCTCCCGCACAAACGACTAATGCTTTGCTAAATTATTGTCTGATATGGGATAATTAAATTTTTACCTGCAGACTAAAAATTTCAACATTATAACAAAGCTTTTACGATAGTATAGGTAACTTTACTATAGTTAGATTAGAGTAGTGAGTTTAGTTCAAAGAGCGCTTCTTTTTAGAGGCGCTTTTTATTTTATACGATTTTTTTTACCTTACGTGGATTGATGCCATTTTTCTTTGCTCAGTTCAAACCAGTTAAGCTCTCTGCCTTTTTCATATTCGAAGATTTCCTTGTGCTCAAACTGCAATTTCCTCAACACATTTTGTGAGTTTAAATTGCGCAGATCGGTTGTGGCATAGATGGTGTCCATCCCAAAATGGTCAAAACCATAGTTAATAATAGCTGTGGAAGATTCTGTAGCATAACCTTTACCCCAGTGCTTTTGTTTGAAGCGATATCCGTGTTCGTAAAAATCAGTGAGCCCATTCATGGTGTCAGTAAAATATTTCAAACCACACCATCCCAGACATTCATTTGTATTTTTATCTACCACAGCCCAGCGGCCAATTCCGTTTTCTTTGTATTGCTGTTGCAGCATTTTAATCACTGCGGTTATCCGGTCCATCGAAGTAACCGGATCCTGATTAATATAACGATGTACCAATGGATCGGAATCCATTTCAAACAGATCATTTTCGTCGATGTAGTCCAGTTCGCGGAGGATAAGGCGTGGAGTTTCTATGTGGATGGGCATGGGAATTTTGCTTAATTAACCATTTGCAAAATACTATATTCGCTTTTAATAATTTAATGGAAAATTGATGAGAAATAAAATTCAACTCTATGGGAAGAATATGTCTTCTATAATTTTATTCCTTTGTTACCTATTTATAACGGTATTCTCCGTTTCAATTGTTAAAGCTCAAAGCAGTGTTGAACAGGCGACCGAGCGTTTAAAACAAGATTCTTTAATCAATTATTATGAGCTTATTTATGACAAAGAACTTAATTCAATAATTAAAAAAAATACTCATCCAGATAGTTTGCTCAAAAAACTATATGCCTTTGCTCCAGGAGATGGCTCGGGTACAGGAGTCTATACTAAAAATTATGAGTTAATAGATTCTTATATGCTTTTTAAAATCAGGATCAATAAGGGCATCCAATTAAGTCCGGGTATTTCCTCATGGATAAGTTACACAATAAACTTTCTAAGGTTCAATTCTGAAATTCTGTACTTCGAATTTATAGATTACAAAGACACCTCTGTAAAAACTGATAATATTAAATTCAACTATTTTCTCAATTCTTATAAAAAGGTTTTTAATAAAAAAACAAACTGGAAAGAAATAATTAAGGATACATCCTTAATTTATGGCGACGAATGCTTTTATGAAGGAGAAAAGATAAAAGAAATGGCTAAAATTGAGAACGCTATAAAATCTAAGAATATCCCTTTACTTGAAGACTGGATTAGTTCACCATTACCAGAGCTTCAGGCATTTGCAGTTAATGGATTCTATCAACTATATAAAGTTGGATATAAGTTGACCGCCAAGCAACAGGAAATGGTAAGAGTGGTAAAAAATAAAAAAGGGGAATTGCATACTTGCAGCGGATGTTTTGTAGAAGACCGTGACTTTAGGGATGTTCTTAGTGAATTTACTTTTGATTAATTCTGTAAATCCTGAATCAGACAAAATGAACTTTAGTAATTCATTTCAGCCATTAAGAACTCAAATCCTGCCTGCAGTTAGAATACATTATCCTCCCTTAATTTAAAACCTGCTCTCATCTACCCCAATTGAGCAAATCAGCATTCAACACATAGCATAATAGTTCTGTTTCTTCTTGTTTTTTGAACCGAAAGCCGTTACTTTTGCCCACCTAAAATATTTTTTTAACAATTTAACAAGATTATGGATCAATTATTTTACCTCGTACCCGTGTTTGGTGTCGTTGCACTATTGTACACTTTTATCAAAAGTGCCTGGGTAACCAAACAACCTTCGGGCAATGCACGTATGACAGAAATTGCCGGCTACATTGCCGATGGTGCTATGGCTTTCCTGAAAGCTGAATATAAAGTGATGGGTTACTTTGTGGTAATCGCCGCTTTGTTATTGGGCTTTATGGGTATGAGCGACGCCAACAGTCACTGGACCATTGCTTTGGCCTTTATTGTAGGTGCCTTCTTCAGTGCACTGGCAGGTTTCCTGGGTATGCGTATTGCTACCAAATCGAATGTGCGTACTGCAGAAGCGGCCCGTACTTCTTTGGCCAAAGCGCTGAAAGTTTCCTTCACCGGTGGTTCGGTAATGGGAATGGGCGTTGCCGGTCTTGCGGTATTAGGACTTGGTTCTTTGTTTATTGTATTGAAAATGGCTTTCGCGCCAACAGCTACTGTAGACAGCCACGAAATGAAACTGGTGATTGAAGTATTGACCGGTTTTTCTTTGGGTGCTGAAAGTATCGCTTTGTTTGCCCGTGTGGGTGGCGGTATCTACACTAAAGCAGCCGATGTGGGTGCTGACCTTGTCGGTAAAGTAGAAGCAGGTATCCCTGAAGATGATCCCCGTAACCCTGCAACGATTGCAGATAACGTGGGTGATAACGTAGGTGACGTGGCTGGTATGGGTGCCGATTTGTTCGGTTCT
>DLGS01000068.1:0-406 GCA_002482815.1 Bacteroidetes bacterium UBA7688 | reverse complement strand
CGATTTGTTCGGTTCTTATGTGGCGACTGTTTTGGCTACGATGGTTTTGGGCCGCGAAACATTAAGTTTATCAGGCGATAATTTCGCTGGTTTTGCTCCGATCTTATTACCAATGCTGATTGCCGGTGTCGGTATTATCCTTTCTATCATTGGTACATTCTTTGTTCGTATTTCTGAAAATGCAGGCCTGAGCACGGCTAAAGTGCAAAACGCATTGAACATGGGTAACTATGGTTCGATTGTTTTGACGGCTATTGCTTGTTTCTTCCTGGCTACCAATATTCTTCCTGCAACAATGACTTTGCGTGGATTTGAATTTACGAGCATGGATGTATTCTACTCTATTCTTGTTGGTCTTGCGGTAGGTACTTTGATGAGTATCATTACTGAATATTATACTGCAATG
>DLGS01000435.1 GCA_002482815.1 Bacteroidetes bacterium UBA7688 | reverse complement strand
GTTGTCGGAAGCACCCACACGGGTAAAAATCTTATCTACCAATCCCACTTCGGCTTCGGTGGCAGGCACAAAACTACCCATATGTGCCATCAAGGTAATAATAGCTGTTTGGCGCAGCAATGCCGACTTACCACTCATATTCGGACCGGTAAGGATGATAATTTGTTGCTCGTCTTTATTCAGCAAAATATCATTGGCTACATATTGTTCGCCCACTGCCAATCGTTGCTCTATCACCGGATGGCGACCATCTTTAATATCCAGAATTGGTTCTTCAACCAATGTAGGTTTACGGTAATTATACCGTTGTGCGTTATAGGCAAAACACAAAAGGCAATCCAGTTGCGCAGCGATATAGGCATTGTTTTGGATGGCACCTATATAGGGGTCAATAGCGGCCAACAATTGCTGGTACAAATCCAGTTCCAGCGCAAGAATCTTATCCTCGGCGCCTAATATTTTCTCTTCGTATTCTTTTAATTCCGGAGTAATATAACGCTCTGCATTTGTCAATGTTTGCTTGCGAATCCAGTCTGCCGGCACCTTGTCTTTATGTGAATGGGTGACTTCAAGGTAATAACCAAACACATTATTGAAAGCCACTTTCAAGGATGTAATACCGGTACTCTGACTTTCTTTTTGCTGAATAGCCAACAGATAATCTTTGCCGCTGCGCGAAATATTTCTTAGCGCATCCAGTTCTTCGTGGATACCGGATTTAATCATTCCTCCTTTAGCTGCAACAGCGGGAGCATTTTCGTCAATCGTGGCCACAATTCGTTCCTGTAATTCTTTGCATGGTTGAATTTGTTGTGCCATTTGCGTCAAAATCGTATTGCCGGAAGCTGCACATAATTGCTGTATGGCTTCGATGTGATGCAAGCCTTTGGCCAGTTGTAATACTTCTCTGGGACTGACTTTTTTGAGTGGCACTTTAGAAATCAAACGTTCCATATCGCCCACCTGTTTGATATTGCGACCAAGTTCATCACTCAAAGTTTGTTCTTTGATGAGGAATTCAACCAGATCCAGCCGCTGATTGATTTTAGGCAAATCGAATAAGGGCAACACTACCCAGCGTTTCAAAAGCCTTGCCCCCATTGGGGTTTGGGTATTATCCAGTGACTGCAGCAGATTGGTTCCGTTTTCCTGTCCATTACTCAGCAATTCAAGATTTCGGATGGTAAAACGGTCCATCCACAGATAATCGGCAGCAACGATGCGCTGTATGGCATTGATGTGTTGCAGATTAGCATGTTCTGTATCCTTGAGATAATGAATGGCAGCACCTGCAGCAATGATGGCTGAGCGCAAATCCTCTACCCCAAAGCCTTTGAGTGATTGGGTATTAAAATGTTTGAGTAAAGTATCGTAGCAATAAGTATCCTGAAAAATCCAGTCTTCGAGAGCGAAGGTGTAAGTCTTATTGTCAAAATTTTCTTTAAAATGCTTTTGCCTGCCTTTGGATAATACAATTTCTGAAGGCTGAAAACTCTGCAAAAGCTTATCCATATAGGCTTCATCGCCCTGAGCAGTGTAAAGCTCGCCCGTACTGATATCAATAAAAGCAACACCACAAATCTGGTCGCTGAGGTAAAGCGCTGCCAGGAAATTATTGGTTTTATTTTCAAGTAATTTATCACTTGTAGCCACACCGGGCGTTACCAGCTCTGTGACACCACGTTTTACAATGCCTTTGGCCAGTTTCGGATCTTCGAGTTGGTCGCAAATAGCCACACGGTAACCGGCTTTCACCAGTTTATGCAGATACGTTTCGAGGGAAAAGTGCGGAAATCCTGCCAGTTCGATGCTGGAAGCCGAGCCATTTGCCCTTTTGGTGAGTGTAATACCCAAAACCTGTGCGGCAATTATAGCATCGCCGGCAAAAGTTTCGTAGAAATCGCCCACACGAAACAGCAAAACAGCATCGGGATATTTGGTTTTAATCTCCCGGTGTTGCTTCATTAAAGGGGTTTCTGCTCCTGCTTCTCTTTTAGCCATTTGATGGCAAACTTAAACAAAAACGAAAGCCTTTTCGGTGCAGTTTTTCAACACTGGGGATAACTTGCTGAAAGCTTTTGGAATAGCATCAGGTAAGCTGGAAAAATGATAATTTAATACATTGACCTGAACTTATTCGGGAAGGTATTCTTGAAGGCTTTTTCACCGATAAACACCTTAAATCCTGCACTCAGGCCGACTCTGTGTACAGGAATTTTTCCGGTTACATATCTATATTCCGGTGCTATTTCAACAGCAAACCAGTTCACAGGAAAAATATTAATTCCAACTCCTGCAGTTGCAGCGAATTGAAGGCTTCGATTATTATTCGGGGTTATCCCGTCAAAGGATGATTGTTTTGCTGCAATGATATTATCGGCAAGACCGATTCCACCTTCTATAAATAATTTGACTACTTGCTTCTCTTTTTTACCAGCATAATATCTCGTATTGAAAGTAACACCAAAAGGAACTGTGCTGTTCTTATTTAAGCCCGTTTCGAGGCATAAACCCATTGCGACCTGGTCGGTTGCGAAAAAAGCAAACTTGGTTTGCAGGTTTAAATCAAAATTCGCTGTCCCATCCAAAATATGCGGGCTGGATTTAAGTAAATTGGTTCCGAACATTAGTGTCCCTGCACCTTGTCCATGGGAACTGAATCCTAAAAATATAAGACTTATTATTAGCGTTATCTTCTTCATATTTTTAAATTTCAGGCAATTTTTTTTAATTAAAAAATACATGAAATAAATATTTACAATATTATCGGCTTAAAATTGCTGAAAGAATAACGATAGTTTTAATAAAACCATTTTTTTTGTTTATAAAATATTCTTTATTAAATATTTATCATTTAATAAAAAATCATAGTCATAGTAAATCTACTGTGTTAAATTATCGATATTTAGTTACACAAAACTATAGTTAGTTCATTTTTATATAGCAACATAATTTGAACTGGGCATTAAGTCGTAACAAAGTCTACATCTTATAAATTCAATCGTTATTGTACTTTCAATTGAAAATTTCCACAGAAGGGCTAATGCCCCATAGGAAAATGGGAGAGCTTTTGTATTCTATAATTAAAAAGTAGTTGGGTAAAGGCACAATAGAATGAAATGGCCGAATAAAGGTTAAATCAGGAATTTATTCATGACAAAGCTTGGTGAAAAGGTTTAAATCAATAAAATCCTTTAACCTCAACTACAAAAATGTAACCAGATAAAGATAAAATTTAACAGAAAAATCGTGGAAATTTCCTCGCCGGCCAATAGGTATCTCAACGTAACTTGTGCTATATTGAAGGGTGTTTATATCCTTCTCCTAATTCAGCAAACATGATATCTGCCCGCGATTTTATATGTGTTTTGGTTATTGGTCTTTTGATAGTTGTGCTATGCCTGTACATCTATTCAGTTTGTTACGGCTGGAAAAATGCATAGGCAGCCATGTAAAATGCCTGCGACCTTACCATTTACATCATACTACAAATGGCAGATGTAATAGAAATACAGACAAAGAACGCACACAGAAACACTGATGACAAATGCGAAAATAAAATCACTGGTTAGCATATTGGTATTGTTTGATCGGATGAGTTTCATTTCTTTTACAAGGTAATCGCCAATCCAATAAGTAGTCGGGGAAATATCCACGATTTATTCAAATTTTTCATAACCTTTAATTCCAATTATAAAGAACACATTCACTGCTGAATGTGTTTTTTTATGCTTTATTAATGCATAATAATGATGAAAATAACCTTATTTATCCCTTTTAACACAAACTAAGGCATTAGTTAAAAACAAAAATGTACTATTATATCCACATCAAATGTCGAGGATCATGAAACAAAAAATGTCATTCAAAGGGGTTTGGGAATTGCTGAAGGATACTTTCAAGGGATTTTCGGATGATAAAATCACCAAACTGAGTGGTTCACTCGCCTATTTCACCGTATTTTCTATGGGTCCGTTGTTGGTTGTGATTATATCATTCTGCGGAATTTTTCTTTCCCGTGAAGCAATCGAGGGCAAAGTATATTCTGTACTGGTCAGCTTTGTAGGAAGCGATACAGCATCACAATTGCAGGAAATAATCCGGAATGCTTCAATTGGCGATAAAAGTGTAATCGCCGCTATTGTTGGTGTCATTATTCTGTTAATCGGTGCAACGTCTGTCTTTGCAGAGATACAGGATTCCATCAATATCATTTGGGGTGTGAAACCAAAACCTAAGAAAGGCTGGCTAAAATACCTCACCAACCGTTTTTTGTCTTTTTCAGTAATTGTCAGTCTTGGCTTTCTGTTGTTGGTTTCCTTAGCCTTGTCTGCCGTTATAGAAATGATTTCAGGAAGGTTACAATCTTACTTTCCGGAAATTACCATTGTTGTATTTTACATTATCAACCTCATTCTTACAGTTGGTATCAGTACCCTGATTTTCGGAACAATATTCAAAGTATTACCTGATGCCAAAATAAAATGGAAAGATGTTTTTGCCGGTGCAGTTGTAACGGCAGTATTGTTTCTCATCGGTAAGTTTGCCATTTCCCTTTATATCTCACAAGCCAAGGTGGGCAGTACTTATGGTGCAGCAGGGT
>DLGS01000416.1 GCA_002482815.1 Bacteroidetes bacterium UBA7688 | reverse complement strand
TCGCCCAATGCATTGAGCCTGGTATCACCATGGTGTTACCAGGCTCAATGCATTGGGCGAAATCAAGTTGAAGTATATCAGTGATCTGAACACCGACACTTTGCGATTTGTCTTAAAAGATCAAGGTGGGCAAGAGCTGTCAATTAACCAAAAACAACAGGTAGTTAAGCTGGGAGATAACAGAATGATATTTGAGATTTATGACAAAATCAATTTAAAACATAAAGGAAAATACACACTATTCATTAGGGGCAGTAAGAAAGAAACATTTACTGTTCCATTCATTTATATAAATCCCCTATTCAATAAACAATAATGGAAAAACAAAAGCTAGACAGAATTATCCTTTACGCTACATCATTTATTGTATTAGCTATGGCAGGAATTATGATAAACAGCAAGGTTCAAAAATCATCGGTTGCTTATATCGATATCAGTAAAATGCTAGAAGGCTATAAGTTCAAGAAAGATATGGAGGCCGAAGGAACCAAGAATTTATATCAGATAAAAAATACGGTTGACAGCTTGAAGCTTATTCAGAAAATGGGAAATAACCCATTGGTTGATTCACAGGTAATGTATGCAGAGCGTGCATTTGAGCAATATTATTCGTATTCAAACCAGGAAATGACTAAGAAAATTTGGGAGCGCCTGAACCCTTTATTAGAAGAATTTGGAAAAGAAGTTGGATGTGAATTGATTGTTGGAGCTAATGGAGCGGGCAGTGTTTTATTTGGGTCAAAGAAAATTGATGTTACCGAAGATGCTATTGGGTTTATAAACAGAAAGTATGAAAAAGGGAATTAGTGTACTGCTTATTGTTTTGACTTTGTTCTCATGCAATGGTCCTGGCAGCCTTTCGCCGGCTAACTATACAGCTTACCTGGAAAATCCTGAACATGATTTTTGCAGAAAAGTGGTGGTCGGTAATAATGAATATACGATTCAATTAGCTACTGCTGAATATATGGTTTGTAAAGAAACGGATCAATCAGATTCTTCAAAACGATTAATGGCAGCACGCTTAAAAGAATTGGACGGCACTATATTTTTTTTAATAAAAATAGGATCAACTAAGGAAAGCCGTATTCAACAAGGAGGCAAACGAACGTCTGAAGAGCAAATTAATGCGAACGCCAAAGTTTCTTACTATGATCAGCTTGCTGTAAAAGATATAAGTCTGGAGAACGGAGGGGAAATGATTTATCCGTCTACGTATGTTTTTGAAAACAACTACGACCTGTCTCCCTACAATACCATAGTTGTTGGCTTTGATGCGGGTAAGACGGAGACTTTGACTTTGACTTTTAATGACCAATATACCGGCGTTCCGGCTATACGTGCTTCTTTTCCCAAAGAGCAACTCACAAAACTACCCAAGCTTACTTTTTAAATTATTGCGCATTTCATTAATCTAGTTATATGAAAAAGAGGTTTTTCAAATTTATTGCAAAAGCGATGTTGGTTACACTGACTTATCAGCTTGTTTTCCCGGCCTGTGCCTATGCATTAACATCGGGCCCTTCACAACCGGAAGTTGAAAGTTTTGAACCTGTTGGAACAACAGAGATGGTGGATATGTTTTCCGGCGACTTCAACTATAATATTCCTTTGATGGATGTGGAGGGATATCCAATCAATATATTTTACCATAGTGGAGTTGGTATTGAGCAGGAGGCAAGCTGGGTAGGACTTGGCTGGAATATTAATCCCGGCGAAATTAACAGGAGCGTGCGTGGGCTTCCGGATGATTTTAATGGCGAAACCATTGAAAAATTTACGAAACTTAAAGAGGAAAGAGACGTAAGGGTGGGGGTTGGAGCGAATATTGCAGCGGAGGCTTTCGGATTTGATCTCAGTAAAATGGGAATTGACATTTCATTAGGTTCCGGTTTTTATGTTGCACACAATAATTATCGTGGTCTAAGTGCCGGAGTTTCTCAAAGTGTAGGGATTAAAGTTGGGATGGTGAGTACTGGAATAACAATGGGAGTGGGTTCTCAATCCGGAGCAGATGTGGATTTGAATGTATCAGCTTCTATATCTCAGACATATGCGAGTGCAAATAACTCCGAGACAAGTTATGGTGCTTCAGCAGGAGTGGGTACTGGCTTTAATTCCAGAAGTGGACTAAAGGATATTTCGTTGAGCATTACGCCAACGCAATCGTATAAGTATTTAAAAACAAAAAAAAATAGTGATGGGACATTTACTACAAAAGCCCATACTGCAAACGGTGGGAATGATGGAGGACTCAATGCCTCAATACCGGTTGGTTTGCAAAATTACGTACCGGTTATCACCAACCCAATGGTGCAGGATGCGTATGGTTTTCAACTGAAAGCTGGCCCTGAAGTATATGGAGGTATTGTCACACTTTACCTTGATGTGATGCTTTCTAATATAAAAATGGAAAACAATGGATCAAGGGACGGATATGGCTACCTGTATTCAGAGAATGCAAAGAAAGAAAGTATAATGGACTTTAGCCGGGATAAAGACGGTGCGTATAATGAGACGATGAATAATCTTCCGCTAAGTACTAATACTTATGATATCTACTCAGTGAATGGACAGGGTACAGGCGGTATGTTCCGCCCTTTCAGAAACGATATCGGTACAATTCACGATCCTTATGTTGATCCGGGAAACGAAAGCGATAATTTCAGGGCATTGGTAGAAGTTGGGGCAACGAGTTTGTTTGAGGCAGGTGGCGATTTGACTACAGTAAGGACCAGGAATGAATGCGGCCCCTGGGGACGAATTTCTTATGGAGGAGATAAACCAGGAACCCTATATGAAAAAGTTTTTTACAAACATGGAGGAGATCTTTCCTACAATCAACAGCAGGAAGCACCACAATTGTTTAACCTTTCCACACAATATGTTGCGCCGGATTTGAATTCTCTTATCTCACATGGATTTGCCAGGATTGGAAGTTTGCCGTCAGAACATAACGGAACAAAAATATTCTGGAACAACAGTGTAATTGACCGGTCTTCAAGGACAACTCATATAGGCTATCAGACCTCGGAGCAAATTGATAAAATACCTGAATTACCTCAATCAAAGAAAATAGTTAGTTATGAACCGGGTTCAGCCAATCATTTTTATGACCCCAAAGTAAAGGAATATAACAGGTCTTATAAATCTAAAGCAACCCTTTCAGGCGCCAATCACAACGCTGAACCACATCATATCAGTGTTTTTACACAGACGCAGGCAGATGGCAGGAGGTATGTTTATGGTATTCCCGCTATGAATAATGCTACAAGGGAAGTCTCCTTTGCTGTAGACGAAAGCAAAGCCAATCTTGCAAATGGATATGTGGGATATACACCGGGTACTGACGATGGCCCCGGAAATGAAAAAGGAAGAGATAAGTATTATTCTTCGACCGGAACACCTGCTTATGCGCACAGTTATTTATTGACCAATGTACTGTCAAATGATTATGTAGACATTCTTGGAGACGGCGTAAGCGATGACGACCTGGGTTCATTTACCAAAATTAATTACACGCTTTCTGACAGTGATTACAGATGGAGAACACCTTACCACAATGATAGTGCCCAGTTCAATCCGGGCTTCAGAAGTGATAGTAAAGATGGAAAAGGAAATTATCTGGTAGGCTCAAGGCAGCAATGGTACGTGCGATCGATAGAGACTAAAAATTACATAGCAGAGTTCTATACTTCAAAACGAAAAGATGCGAAAGGAATTCAGTCAGCGGTTTTACAGAGCGATTCAAAAATAAAAACCAACAAACTGAATTTAAAATCTGCTAAATCAGATACCTCTTATTCCTATCAGCTTGATTCAATAAGGCTGTACAATAAACATGACCGGTACATTAATAAAGACAATGCCGTTCCGGTTAAAACGGTCGTGTTGCAATACGACTATAGTTTATGTAAGAATACGCCAAACAGCACAGCTTCTACAAAGGGGAAATTAACCTTAAAAAAGATTTTTATAAAGTACGGCAATTCCCAAAAAAACCTCTTAAGTCCCTACACTTTTGAATATAACACTTCGAACCCTGATTATAATTTTGCAGCGAAAGACCGCTGGGGAAATTACAAACTTGCATTGCCGGGTAGCCGCAATAATGAATTTCCTTACACATCGCAACCGAATAATTCTACAGAGGCAACAGATTTGAATGACCAGCTGTCTGCCTGGAATCTGAACGATATTAAACTCCCCTCCGGAGG
>DLGS01000049.1:1975-2978 GCA_002482815.1 Bacteroidetes bacterium UBA7688 | reverse complement strand
TATTGGGATTACAACGGTTGTAATAAAGCAAGAAAATAATTCCTTAAGTAAACTAATTTAACGAAGCTGTCTCAAAAAGTTGGGACAGCTTTTTTAATTAAAAGAAGATTGTCAAATATTATTGATATCTAGTGCTTCTCAATACGCTGAAATCTTAAATTGCTTTTATTTACTTGAGTCAAGATATCGAACAAAATATATACAATTTGATTATTCCTAAGAAACTAAAACAACATTTCGAAATTATACTGGTTTCTATTGTAGGTTTCGCTCTGCGATTTTACATGGCTACAGTTGATCCATTTCTGCACGATTGGGATGAAAAGTATCATGCTCTGGTAGCAAAAAATATGATGCTGCATCCTTTCAAACCAATGCTTTACACGCATCAGTATTTTTCTACTGACCGCTATAACTGGACCTATAATCATATCTGGCTTCACAAACAACCACTCTTTTTGTGGCAAATGGCTTTGTCCATGAAAATTTTTGGCGTCTCAGAACTAGCAGTCCGCCTGCCCAGTGTTGTTATGGGAACCTTGATGATTGTGTTGGTATACCGTATTTCCCTGCTCGTTACTTCCAATAAATTGACAGCTTTGCTGTCTGCTATCCTGATTTGTTTTAATAATTATTACCTCAATCTTATCTCCGGCAGAGAAGGGATGGATCACAACGACATAGCTTTTGGATTTTATGTTTTAGCCTCCTTCTGGGCATTGGCAGAATATTTAAACAAAGCAACCTGGAAATGGGTTGTGATGGTTGGTCTTTTTGCCGGTTGCGCAGTGATGAATAAATGGCTGACCGGTTTAATTGTTTTTGCTCCCTGGGGTATTTTGACCATAAAAGATTTTATAGAGTCAAAAAGAATAAAATCAGTTTTCCCGATTACCGCTTCATTTGCAATTTGCTATATTGTTTTCGCGCCATGGCAATTTTATATACTCTCAACATTTCCGGATCTAGCAAAATATGAATACGCCTTTAATGCAAAACATAT
>DLGS01000049.1:0-1939 GCA_002482815.1 Bacteroidetes bacterium UBA7688 | reverse complement strand
AGAAGTAATAGATGGTCATGGAGGTGATATCTGGACTTACCTTAATTTTTTCCCTTCCTATTTTGGCTGGTATATTAAATGCCTGGTTCCGTTTGGTTTTATCCTTTTGGTTTTGAGCATTAGCATCCCCTTTAAATACAAGATACTTATAGGTATTGCACCCATTATTATTTTCAGCTTTTTCAGCTTTGTAGTGCAAACTAAAATGCAAGGTTACTTTTTTATGATTGCTCCACTTTGCTTTGTGCTAATGGGATTGGGATTCTACAAAGTTGTTGATGTTTTTGGGCGATTTAAAAAATGGATTGTCCTGCTTTTAGTACCAATCTGCATTTATTTTAGCCTGAACCTGCAACAGATAAATAATTACACCAATGACAAAAATTACCGTCAAAGTAAAATTCACAATACAAATCTTTACAAAAGCTTAGATACCTTATTGCCCGAAAATATTAATGTGGTCATTAATTCAAATCCATTTGAACACGTTGATATAATGTTCTACAGCAACAGAATTGAAGCCTATCATTCGGATATTAAAGAAAAGGATTTTAAAATTTTCTCTCAAAGCAATTTACCGATTGCAGCTTTTGAATCAAGGGAAGGGCATTTACTTCCTAATTACATCCTCCAATATAAACAGTTGCATGTTATAAAAGCAAAACTAAAATAAACAGGCGTTCCTTTAATACCAGGAAATGGTTAATACGAAAAAGGCCGTGTACAAAATTGCACACGGCCTTTTATAAAATAAATCAACTCATTTCTACTACCCGAAATACAACATTTCGTGGTAGGTAGGCAAAGGCCAAAGGCTGTTATCTACCAGCAATTCCAGTTTGTCAGCAGCATAACGGATATTGTCAAACATCGATTTGATGTTGTTGCAATACATTTCGGCGCGTTTGTGCATACTTGGCTCTTCGTTGGCTACTTTACGCGCTGCAATCATTGCTTCAACGTTTTCGCTCATTGTTTGAATATGTCCGCCAATAACGTTGATCATATTCATTTGTGCCTTGTAACCGGCTTCTTTCACGCCAATTTCTTTCAGAGATTGTACATTTTGCACCAGGATATTTTGGTATTTCACTGCTGCAGGAAGGATATGGTTGGTAGCGATGTTGCCCAGAATACGTGCTTCGATCTGTACTTTCTTCACATAATCTTCCAGCATAATTTCGTGGCGTGCATCCAGTTCGCGCTCACTGTAAATTCCGTTTTCGATAAACAGTTTCTTAGCTTGCGGTGTTACCAACGCATCCAAAGCTTCAGGAGTGGTCTTGAAATTATTCAGACCACGGCTTTTCGCCTCTGCTGCCCATTCATCGCTATAGTTGTCGCCTTCGAAACGTATTTTTTTAGACTCAGAAATGTAGTTGCGTAAAACGTGCATCAAGGCAACTTCTTTCTTTTCACCTTTTTCAATCAGTGCATCAACATCTTTCTTGAATTGCTTCAAAGTCTCCGCCATCATTGTATTCAGCACGGTCATTGGCGAAGCACAGTTGGCAGATGAACCCACGGCACGGAATTCAAATTTATTACCGGTGAAGGCAAACGGGCTCGTACGGTTGCGATCCGTATTGTCCATCATTACTTCCGGAATATGCTTATGGATATCCAGTTTCAGCAATTGCTCGTCCTGCTCGCTGAAGGTATCTCCAACGCGTGTTTCCACTTCGTTCAATACTTCAGAAAGATATTTACCTAAATAAACAGAGATGATAGCCGGTGGCGCTTCGTTGGCTCCCAGGCGGTGGTCATTGCTTGCAGAAGCAATTACTGCACGTAGCAAATCAGCGTTATCGTGTACTGCTTTAATAGCATTTACAAAGAAAGTCAGGAACATCAGGTTGGTCCTTGGCGTTTTGCCGGGTGCCAACAGGTTTACGCCTGTATCTGTAGCAAGGCTCCAGTTGTTGTGCTTACCGCTACC
>DLGS01000017.1:3081-7185 GCA_002482815.1 Bacteroidetes bacterium UBA7688 | reverse complement strand
ATTGCCTGGCTATCGAAAAAGGCAACTGGGATAAAGTAAGCGGGATTATTGACAGGCAAACGTATTACACCAAAGCAACTAAAAACAAAACAGACACAAGCTGGGCACAAGCTCATCGTAATGTTGCCTGGCTTTCACCAGAACCAGATGCAGTTTTATCTTCGCTACCCAGCTGGTACAGCCGTACAATCATCTTCAAAAACAGCAAAGGATATCATTATTATTCGTTGACCTGGCAAATTGGAAAGATTTATCATACCCGCTCCAGAATAAGAATGTTCGGAAATATGGCGCGGCTTAATCTACCGCTTAAAACAGAAGATCTTGATTATTTCAGGTTAGTTTCTTTTTTTCCATACTAAATGTTTGCCTGAATTTTTACCTAATTTTGAGACACTTAATTTACAAGCAAAAAAGAATGAAAACAGGTATTATAGGTAGTGGAGCAATGGGTAGTGGCATTGCTCAGGTTTTGGCAAGTGCAGGTCACGAAGTTGTAATTTTTGATAGTAATCCTGCAGCATTAAGCAAGTCTGAATCTTCGCTGAAAAGCAGTTTTGAGAAACTGACCGAAAAGGGCAAATTGACATCGGAGCAGTCATTGCAATACTTTTCCAACATCAAGTATGCCGACAATATTGAAGGATTGAAGGAAGCCGAGCTGGTTATTGAAGCAATTGTGGAAGATCTTGGTGTCAAGCAACAGGTTTTTAAAAACATTGAAGCAATGGTGTCTGCAGATTGTATTATCGCAACAAACACTTCTTCACTTTCTATTGCATCTATCGCAGCAGCCTGTACCAAACCTGAAAGAGTGATAGGTATTCATTTTTTCAATCCTGCGCCTCTGATGGCATTGGTGGAGATCATCCCTGCAGTGCAAACACGCAACGGACTTACAGAAGAAGTGAAAGCCTGGGTAAGCAGCTGGGGTAAATTACCGGTCATTACGAAAGACACACCCGGATTTATTGTGAATCGTGTAGCCCGCCCATTCTACAGCGAAGCTATCCGATTATATGAAGAAGGCGTGGCAGATTGTGCCACTATTGATGCTGCAATGACAACTATTGGAGGGTTCAAAATGGGACCATTTACTTTAATGGATTTTATTGGCCACGACGTCAATTACAGAGTGACAGAGTCTGTATTCAGTTCATTCTTTTACGACCCGCGATTTAAACCATCACTGAGTCAGAAACGCTTGTTCGAAGCCGGATATCTGGGAAGAAAAACAGGAAGAGGTTTTTATAACTACGCAGAAGGAACTGAGCAAATAAAACCAAATGAGGATAAAACTTTGCAGCAAAAAATAGCAAACAGAATTCTGGTGATGCTGATCAATGAAGCAGCAGATGCATTGTTTCTGAACATTGCCAGCAGAGAAGATCTGGAAACTGCGATGACGAAGGGTGTCAATTATCCCAAGGGATTGATGGCCTGGGGCGAAGAAATAGGATGGAAAAACATTTTGAACCAGCTGGACGAACTCTATCACTATTACCACGAAGACCGTTACAGGGCAAGCCCTTGGATACGCAACCAGGTAAAATAAACAATGGTAGAAATACATAAAAAAAGCAAGAGCATGACTCTTGCTTTTTTTTATTTTTTAGGGTAAAGCATTTTGTAATCCATTCTTACTTTCCCATTCGTAATATCATCCAGCTTCTTTTTCAAGAGTCGTTTTTTCAATTGTGGAATATAATCAATGAACAGTTTTCCGTCGATATGGTCATATTCATGTAAAATAACACGGGCAGTTATTCCGTCAAACACAGCTTCCTGTTGTACAAAATTCTCGTCCAGGTAGCTCAGTTTTACATTTTCGCCACGCATAATATCTTCACGCACTTTCGGAATACTCAGGCAGCCTTCATTGTAAGCCCATGGTTGTCCGAATTCTTCAATTTTATGAGCGTTAATAAATACAGATTTAATCCCCTTTTCATTCGGAAAATCTTTTTTATCCTCCTCGTCAAATCCTTCAACAATCTGTATAGTATCAACAACAAACAGACGGATCGCTTTATTGATTTGCGGAGCAGCAATACCTACACCATTGCTGCGATACATGGTTTCCCACATATCATCAATCAACTTTTTCAGTTCAGGATAATCTGCATCAATATCAGGGCAATTTACCCTTAACACAGGGTGGCCATAAGCGACAATAGGTAGTATCATTCTTAGTCGGTATTATAATTTCAAGCAGGCGAAGTTAAGTAAATAATCAGGAGTGCGATTCAAGATATTCCTGCAACATAATGGTAGCACTTAATTCATCGATATTACCCTTGATTTTACGGTCTTTCTTCTTCATTCCCATATCAATCATCGCAGAAACGGCCATCTTGGATGTAAATTGTTCATCAATTGTTTCAACCGGCATATCCGGAAAAACCATTTTGAAATTTCGCAGAAACTTATCGACCAAAGGGGTGGCATCTGTTGCAGTATTATCTAAAGCCAGCGGATATCCAACTAAAACCAGTCCGACTTCCTCTGTCTTAAAATACTGTTTCATCCAGAAAATCAGTCCATCGGTATCTAATGTCGTCAGGCCGCTTGCTATAATTCTTAAAGGATCAGTAACTGCAATTCCACAACGCTTTTTACCGTAATCAACGCACAATATTCTCGACATAATCATCAGATTTTTACTTGATAAGCACCCAATTGAAACCAAAACGTAACATTGCATCCTGTGCAGCGTAACCTTTGGTGATTATCTGGTTCGTATTCCATAATTGCTGCAGCTGATCAAACATCAGATAAGCCCTGAAACGTTTTATTTTAAAATTAAAAAAAACGGACGCAGCAGGAGAATTTGCAACCGAATAGCTGTTTTGCACATAAAACTGATTAAAAAAAGCAGAATAACCATTAGCATAATAATCGCTGTGGTAGCGCACTTCAACACCTGTCGCAACTTGTAGTTGTCTTTTAAATATGAAAGTTTCGATAGCTAATTGATGCCTTCCCATCAGGCGTGGAACATTCACAGGTGAGGCAGTTGTTTTCTCCTGGTAGATCAATTCATTATCCAGTGTGAAATGACCAAAGTAAAATATTTTACGCAACCAGAATTGGGTCAGCGAAAAGGTTTTTGCAAACTGAGATGGTGATTGATTCTCATCAAAATATAGATAATTACTGATCAGATAATTTTTCGCACCAAGCGATATTTTATATTGTACATTTTCCAATGTTGCAAATAACTGGGTAGTACTTTCTTTAGCAAAAGATTTTTCGCGTGACCAGAATTGATTTTGATAAATCGTAAAATTGTAAGGAGCATTATTCAATTGTTGGCTTAAGCCAACTTTGACTATTCCCCATTTATCACCAAAATCTTTTGACAAAGCTCCATCCAATAAGAAATTCCCGGCAGCAGAACCTGTATAAAACAATTTGGCATTCGCTGCAAAATCCCATTGGGCGGCTTGTTGCGCTTCTTTGCGAAGAGATCCGACCAGGTAATTACTGATCACATTATCATCCTTACTTCCTGTCAGGTAATCTGTTTTAAACTGGTCTACCCTGTTGCCGATACCTGCATTAAACAAAATTTGCTTTCCACTTTTTCCTAAAAGCCCGTTCAGCAAAAATTTATTATCGACATAAAACCATTCCTGCCTCATAAATACGGAATCAGAAGTGGCAAAACTTTGTTGAAAAAAAGGATTGTAGCGAAGAGAATCAGGTCTAAGATCTTTGAATTGATAACGCTGTGAACCAATTTCAAGCTGATGACTTATCCTGAAACGCGCAATAAGCTTTGCACTGTAACTGGTAGAATCTTCGTTGTAAGTTGTATCGCGTTTACCCCAGGTATAGGCATGATCATACCTGAATGTTACATCACGCTGAAAAATTCTCACCGGAGATCTGGTAGTACTGGCAAAACCTGAAGAATAAAAATTGACAGGTATGGTTTTACGATCGGCAAACTGGCTGTTGCTCAAAAAAGAATCGGATACAATTCCTCCATTTTCATCATTTTGCTCCTTGTTATAAATGAGGGTACTGAAAACCTGATATTGCAATGAAGGTGAGGTATAATTTGTGCTCGCATAAAAATTATCGTGGTTGGTCTTTTGG
>DLGS01000017.1:0-3045 GCA_002482815.1 Bacteroidetes bacterium UBA7688 | reverse complement strand
ACGATAATTTACTGCAAAATTCCAATAAGGTTTAATGTTTTGGGTATGAAAAATCTGTGCACTTTGCTCCTGCTTGCTACCCAGGTTGTATACAAAAGAAGAGTAAGGGCGTGTGGTATTATAATAACGCATACTATCCGCTGTTAAACGATATACATCGAAGCTGTGATAACCCAAAGACAATCCAACCGGATTTTGAGGTGTAAACTGGAGATTCATTGTCGGGCTGCCTAAATTACCCAAATCTCTGTACCAGGGTTGACTGTAAGGGCGTCGATGAAAAGCATGAATTGAAGTATCCAGACCTGACTTTACGGATGAGAAGGCCTTTGTATAAGTAATCAGCGCCTCTGGTGTTTCCCATTCATCCGTATTGGTTTTATTGGCCGCAGTATCACGCGGAACGCCATTGCCGTTATTCTGGCCGCCATTTATTTGAGCATTAACGGCTATTGGATATTGAAACAGCATCAATGCCATCACAATAAACATCCTGATTAAAAAAGAAAATGAGTGTTGATTTTTTTTCACGAATGTGCAAAGTTAAGTTTTTGCTGCCAAAGGTTTTACAGCAATAATGGATTTGAGAAAACAAACAGCCAAAATTCATGCAATCATTTAACAATCCATAGAATCAAATATTGCTCTTAGCTATTATCTTTATCGCAATAATGCCGAAACAATTCTTCCACTTACTTTTATTTATTATTTGCCTTGCAAATACAAATGCTTTTGCCCAGCAAATCAAAGGTGTGGTGCAGGACAGAGAAGAAAAGAAACCGCTTGCCAATGTGCAGCTGGTCAATATTTACAACAATAAAACAGCATTTACTGACAGCTTAGGCAACTTTACCATCAATGCAAAACAAGGGGAATTAATAGAAATCAGGTTTGCCGGCTACAATATAACCCGCTTTCGATTGTCTCAAGGTCATGTTCCGCTTTATTTTAAAATTTATCTTGACAAAATTGTCATTCTGAATCCTGACCGGTATGCTTCAAGTGATTTGACACAATACCAGAAAGATAGTATTTACAGTCACGAATTATACAGTCCTGCATTGGATTATCACAAAATGACGGCTTTTGAACAGATTGAAAGTCCATTTACCGCACTCAGCAGAAGTAACCAGGAAAAATGGCGGTTCCAGGAATCGTATGCTATGTTTGAGCGGGAAAAATATATTGATTTCACATTCAACGAAAATTTGATAAAGCAAATTACCGGACTGGAAGGAGAAGAACTGGCCAGATATATGAAACGTTACAGACCTAGCTACGAGTTGTTGCGCAGCATGAGCCAGTATGATTATTATATGTACATCCGCCAGACTGCTGAGCGGTTCCGTCGGATGGGCAAACCAGGTACACCCAGGAATTCAGGTTAGCATTTAGCTTTATTTATGAGTTTATCTAATGTCAGGACAGCTTTTTAAAAGTAGCTTTGCACGAATTTTCAACAGCTATTTATGGACGGACTCGACTTTATTAAACTCCCTGAAATTATCACGGTAAGTTTCACATTGTTTGCTGTAATTGATATCCTGGGCTCAGTCCCCATTTTGATTTCGCTCAAAAATAAAATGGGCTCTATCAGTTCAGTACAGGCCACATCCGTTTCAGGTGGATTAATGCTTTTATTCTTTTTCATTGGCGAAAGAGCTTTGCATTATATGGGCCTTGATGTCAGTTCATTCGCCATTGCCGGCTCCATTGTGATTTTCATTCTGGCGCTGGAAATGATTCTGGGTTTCGAATTTTTCAAACCGGATAAAGACATCAAAACCGGCAGTATTGTGCCCATTGCATTTCCCATCATTGCAGGTTCGGGCACATTAACCACCATCATATCACTCAAAGCAGCATACCATCATTACAACATTTTTATAGGTATTCTTATCAATCTGGTAATTGTTTTTATTTGCCTTCGTTCTATCGATTATATCGAGAAACTATTGGGACCTTCAGGAATTGCTGTGGTAAGGAAATTCTTTGGCGTTGTTCTCCTGGCAATTGCAGTGAAAATTTTCAAAGCAAATATTAGTTTGTAATCCTTCAAATAAGCTGTTATCACAATTTTACCACAAAAAGACAGAAACCATTTTCTTAAGGCTAACTTTAGAAAAACAATCATAAAATGTCTGGTAAAAACAAAAAACAGTTTGCTGTATGGATGGATATTCAACACGCAAGTATTGTAGGAAAGGAAAATGTAGAAACAGGAGACTTTGTCATTCTGGGACATGTAAAAAATGATGGTCCTGACAATAATTCTAATGAACATACAGCCAACAATCAGGAAATCGCATTAACCCATAAATTCTTTAAAGAAATTGCTTCTAAAATGCAGAATGTGGATGAAATTCACGTGACCGGCACGGGGCAAATACAGGAGCAATTCATCAAGTTTCTTGCCGAAACACCACAATACAAATCGGCAGTTGCCAGCGAAAGCACTTCCAATAAAATGAGCGATGAAGACTTGATTGCATTTACTGCAAAGCATTTCAACTAGTTCAAAATTCATTCTAAATAAAACCCGAAAGCGAAATGGCTTTCGGGTTTTATTATTTTAAAACTGATTTATAATTACAGATTGAAATAAGCCTTTAAACAAGCATCTTCCTGCCCGGTCATTTCTTTTTTATCTGCAGGTTTTTTATCCAGGAAACCACAAAGATGTAAGGTTCCATGAAAGATGACGCGATGCAATTCGTGGTTGAAATCCGTCTTGAATTTCGCAGCATTTTCTTCTATCCTATCCGCACTGATGTAAATTTCGCCAACAACTTCACGCTCATTTTCACTCAGGTCAAAGGTGATGATATCTGTAAAAGTATCGTGGTCAAGAAACTGCTGATTCATACCCAGCAAATGCTCGTCAGTGCAGAAAATATAGTTCAGGCTTATCTTTTTTATACCTTCAAGATGCTGATGTACCAATGCATCCAGGAAAGTGGACAACTTCCTTTTTTCTTTTAATTTCGGATCAATATCCTGGTTGTGAAAATGTGCCGCCATACAATCTGATTAATAAGCTTGAAT
>DLGS01000390.1 GCA_002482815.1 Bacteroidetes bacterium UBA7688 | reverse complement strand
GAGAGCTTGTTGAATTTGAAAATGGTGTTCGCGCCATCGCTCTCACCCATCAATACCACACCTACGTTATCTTCTTCGAGGTTCAGTGCGATGGCGCGAACACCATTTTCAAATTCAACAAGCTCTCCCTGGCGTACGCTGTTCAGGCCGTAAACCAATGCAATACCATCACCCACCTGGAGTACGGTACCGACTTCTTCAAGGGAAGCAGACTCATTAAAGTTGCTGAGCTGCTGGCGTAGTATCGCCGATATTTCGTCGGGTTTTATGTCAACCATTTTGTAGAAAAATTAAAAAATGTAAAACTAAAATTGTTGTGTATGAATATTATTTAAGCTTAGAACTGCGGAACGTACAGGTTTTTTGAAAACTGCTTCCTGATATCATTCAGGTCGCGCAGTACGCTTGCATCTAATTGTTTGTCGCCCATATCGAGAATAAATCCACCCAATAATTCAGGGTCAACTGCACTTTCGATCTGGATGCTGCTGCCTTCAAAAGCTGCAGAAAGTTTGGCTTTCAAAGTATCAACCACTGAACTGTCCACCGGGGCAGCCGTAGTCAATTTCACCATTCTTATTTTTTTATTGAAACGATATTGAGCAATAAAAGCAGTTGCGATTTCGTCAAGATTCTGTTCGCGGCCTTTATTGATCAGTAATTTAATAAACTTAATGGTCAATACAGAAACACGGTCATGAAAAATTGCATCCGTGATGGCATTTTTTTTATCTCCTTTAATGATGGGGCTGCGCATCATCGCTACGAATTCGCGGTTTTGCTGGCAAATCGCTTCAATCAGTTGCATATCTTTCAATGTTTCTTCAAGGCTATTTTGTTCGATAGCAATGTCGATTAAAGATTTGGCGTAACGGGAGGCAAGACGTGGATTAAGCATTTTGATTTGGAAATTTGAAAATGAAGGAAATTTGAAAATGAAGAAACCTAGTTCAGGCTTACTTCTTCTGCAAGTTTCTTAGCAAAGCTGGATTGCTCTGCATCGTTTGACAAATTTTTGCGCAATACTTTTTCTGCCACCTGCAATGCCAAAGCCGCCACTTCATTTTTCACTTCTGTCATAGCCGCCATTTTCAGGTGGTCTATCTGCACACGTGCATCAGAAATAATTTTTGAAGCTTCATTCTTAGCCTGATCTTTTGCTTCGTTAACGATTTTGTCTTTCAACTCTTTCGCTTCTTTCAGCATTTGCGTTCTTTCTTCACGCGCTTCAGCCATTATCTTTTGGTTTTCAGCCTGCATTGCTGCCATTTCGCTTTTCACACGTTGTGCAGTAGCGATAGAATCAGCAATCCCTTTTTCACGTTCGTTCAGTGAAGAAAGAATTGGTTTCCAGGCAAATTTTCCGAGGATAAAAAACACGAGAGCGAACGCAAGCAGCGTCCAGACAAATAATCCTAAATCGGGGGTGAGCAATTCCATAAAATTGAATCTTTTTTGTGGGAATAATTATTATTCTATACTAATTCAGTAGATAGATACTGATAAATTTCTTTTAAAAGAACTGCATCCTCTGCCCTTTGCGTCAGATGCAGTTCAATGTTTTGCCGTTGGTGGTTGCTTATTTCAAAACAGCCAACAAACCTGCGATCACACCGAAAAGGGCAACACCCTCTACGAAGGCTGCAGTAAGGATCATTGCAGAACGGATATCACCGGCTGCTTCTGGTTGGCGAGCGATAGACTCAACTGCACCTTTACCAATTTGACCGATACCAACACCTGCAGCTAATGCAGCGATACCAGCACCTACTGCGCCAAGACCTGCGGCGCTACCATCTAACAAGATTGTGTTTAAGATAGACATATATATAAGGGGATTTAAAAAACTAAGCTATAATTTCGTTTTCAGATGAAGTGTAATGCTGACCATCATCGTGGCCGTGACCTTCGTCTACCGCCTGGCCAATAAATACAGCCGTAAGGGTAGTGAAGATGAAAGCCTGGATAGCACCAACCAACAATTCAAGGAAGAACATAAAAATCGAGAAACCAACTGATACAGGAGAGAAACCCCAACCTGCTACAGGAGACATTGCACCGAAAATAAAGATCATACAAACAATGCTCAGGATAATGATGTGACCTGCAAGAATGTTTGCGAAAAGACGAATCGTAAGGGCAACCGGTTTGATGAACAAAGAAATGATTTCAATCGGAACCAAAAGAAATTTGATACCCAATGGAACTCCCGGAGGATTCAATAAGTGACCCCAGAAATGACCGTTTGCACGGATAATTATTACGATAAAGGTGATTAAAGCCAAACAAGCTGTAACCGCGATATTTCCTGTAAAGTTTGCTCCACCAGGAATCAGACCTAAAAGATTGTTGATCCAGATAAAGAAGAAGAAAGTTAGCAACAACGGCATAAAGCGGTTTGCTTTATGACCTAGGTTTGGAACAGCAACTTCATCACGAACGAAAGTAATAACCGGCTCCAATGCATTTTGGAAACCGCTTGGTGCTTTGCCCGAACCATTCATTTTGTATTTTTTTGCAACGCTCAACATAATCCACAATAAAAGGACTACAGATATCAGCATTGACATTACATTTTTAGTAATCGAAAAGTCGTAAACAGGAGAACCATCCACAGTAACGATAGAACCACCTTTTATTTTTTCTACTTCAAGAGGATCTTTTCCTAAGGCAACTTGTTCTGCTTTGTAATGATCGTCTACAAGGATATATCGACCATCAACTATTTCGCGGTGACCTTCATGACCAAATTTAGAAGAAGAAAACACAGACAAACCATTTACAGGGCTGTAAAGAATGACCGGCAATGGTACAGTAACATGAGTATGACCGAATGTGAAAAAATGCCATTCGTGTGCATCACCTACGTGATCAAAAATTATTTTTTTGATATTTAAAGGCTCTTTAGCTGCTTCACCCTCGTGAGTAGCTTCTGTTGGAGCAATATGTTCCTCTTGTGCAACTGCATTAAAAGATGCTACAAAAAGCGTAAAAACCAATACCAATAAGGAGAACAGACGATTCATAAGCAATAAAATGACCCTAAATTTTGTGCAAAGATACTGGTTTTCATTTCATAAATACCAGCAAGCATAATTTTTTTTCAACACAAGATTATTCCTGCTTAATAACGTGGAATTTTCCTTCATTTTTAATTTCCCGCTAATATAACATTTAAAATTATTCCATAAAAAAGCCCCGTAAATACTTTTACGGGGCTTTTGTGATAATAAAATTGAGAATTAGAATTTAGGACAACCGGTAATAAATCGTTGAACCGGATCTGCTCTGTTGATTGCACCATTGAAAATCAATGAAACTTCGAAAGCTCCGTTTCCGTTGGTAGCCGGGGAAAAGCCGGAAAGGTTGGCATCATAACTTACAC
>DLGS01000276.1 GCA_002482815.1 Bacteroidetes bacterium UBA7688 | reverse complement strand
TATTTGTACCAATCATCAGCTGTTTCGCTGCAATCGCCGGTAGAAGTGCAAAACACTTTAGGTGCCAGTTGTGTCGCAAATTTAAACCAACTGTCATACTGCTTGATTTGGTTGCTGGCTGTTAAAGCAGCTTCCAGGAATTTTTTTACAAGACCTGAGTTTTCTTTCATCCATTTGTCGCAACCCACAATTACAGTAGGCATCTGATTCGGATATTGTGCGGTAGAAATAACGCGCACCATATTCATTTTCTTGGCAATCTGCAAATCACCGGGGAACCATGTAGCAGCGCCTTCAATTTCTTTGCTGATTGATTTTCCGGTATAATTTCCTTTCGTATCTTTTTCTTTCAAGTCAACTTTTTTACGGGCAATAGCATCTTCTGCTGCTTTCAAAAAGTCGTCGTCGGGAGCAGGCGTAAAGTTGATTGCTTCCGGGTCATAGGCATTAGGATCAGGATTTACTTTAATCCCATTATCCGCTGCATAACGTACGGTAAGCGCCCAGTCTCCATCACCGATCACTGCGGAGATAACAGAACCTTTCATCGTTTGTGGATCATTCTTCCATTTTTCAGGGCCCATCAGGCAATCTTCACCCATAGAAAAGCCGGAATTACCAATGATTTTCAGACAGTATTCTTTACCGATTGATTTCTCGATCTGTTCGTTCATTGCTGAAATATAAGCAGGAGCACCGTCACCCATAATGGTGACAAAATGAACGCCTGCCGATGGATTTTTGTTTCCTTTGGCATATTCCTGTATAAAAGCCAGTTGATTGCTTTTCATATCAGCCACTGAGTTATTGACAATCAGTTTCAGGTTGACATTATTCATTTCCATCAACGAATTTTTTGCTGTTTTTAACCCGCCATTGGCAGAAAAAATACCGGCATTACCAAACCAGATCCACTCCATCAACCTCATCTCGGGCTGTGCGGTTACCGTTTCAGAAAACTCAATATCATTAATATCCAGCACCGGAATTTCCGAAGCAGACATGCTTGAATTAATCCCTTCGTTGGCAGCGCCAAATTTCACAATATCCTTTGACGTATCACTTTTAAGACCCGGGATCATATCGAATTTTGCAGCGCCCCAGATCAGCGCAACAATCGGAGCTGCAATAATAAGCGCCTTTACCGGCCATCTTAATCCTGCCCAAATACCTGTAGAGTTTGAATTTGCCATGTTTGTTTTAGTTGTATATTTTAGTCAATTAATTTAAAAGCTTTATCAATTCTGTCTTTGTCTTTCAGGTCATAATTGGAATCTGAAATTTCTGAAATGTTCAGCGACATCATCCTGCCATTATCAATTTCTTTTACAAAATTTTCCAGTTCAGACTGGCTGGCTTTAATGCCCTGAGTCGCACCGCGGTTTTCTTCCAGGAAATCAATATTGGAACGAATGTTGGCAATGTTATTGCTGATAGCAGAAGTAGCTGCATCCATCGCTTCCTGAAAACGCCATCCTTCTTTGATGTTAAAGACATCAGCAAGGCCTTCAGTGGCAGATTTCATTTTATTGGTGGCTTCCAGTTTTTTGGCAATAATATTAATGCTGCTGGACAAGGCACTCACATAAATTCTTGCAGCTGATTCATTATCTTTCAGAATCTCAAATACTTTAGCAAACTGGTTAGCATATTGCGCATACAATCTCGCATTGTCTTCGCTGGCCTTACCTTCCTGCATCCTGAGATTGGCCGAAAGCCTTGTCTCGTTTGCTTCACGCTCTTTACTTCTTGCTTTTTCCTGGTTCCCACTTGCTGCCAGCTCTTTGGCTTCAACATCTATTTTTGCAGCAATTTCTGTCAGTGTCCTTACCTGCTGAAACTTAAGCTCGGTTTCTTTTTTTGAATGCTCAGAATTGGTAATCATGTCAATCCTAACACCATCTACTGAAGCAATTTTATTCTTTACTTTTTTAAGGGTATCGTTGGCATCGTTCAATAAAATCTGCAGTGTTTCAACCGGGTTATTTCTAACCAGTGATTTTTCTCCTTTAAAAAGCATCACCTTGCCGAAGTTATAAATCAGTGAAACAATCTTGGGATAAAGCATAAGCAGCACCACAATAACAATAGACAAAACAATCAGCCAAACTGTTTGTTGTGCATACTGGATAAGGATAGGCAGATACTTGAAAAACAAAGCAGCAATACCCAGTAATCCGCCCCAAAAAACAACCTTCGCTGCGGTGGAGTTGGGGTTGCTTAATTTTTTGGTCTGTGTCCTTACCTCATTGCCGATTACCTGAAATATAGGCAGTGATTTTAATTCTGTCGGAATATTCAGTTTAGTGGTGGTTATTTCTGTTGACATTATTTAGAGTGATTTATTAACCAATGAAATGATCTGATTAAATTCTTCAGTAATTCTTTTGTTGGCATCCTGGCCGGCAAGAATTTTTTGATTGATTTCTTTAATCTTTGGCTCGTACTTCATATTTAAATCCTGAAGCAAGGTTTTTGTTTGGGCCAGTTCTGTTTGCAGCCTAGCAATATTCTCCTCGATTTCTGTCTTCTTTGAATTGAGGTATGCTCCTTCGTCTTTCCTTTTCTTTTCCAGTTCAGAAATTTCCGTTGCTTTATGGTTCAAATCAGAAGAAATCTGACCATTTATTTTGGTAAGATAGCCCTGCCCGGATGAAAGAATTAATTCTTTCATC
>DLGS01000289.1 GCA_002482815.1 Bacteroidetes bacterium UBA7688 | reverse complement strand
TTGCCTATTTGCCACAGGGTGATGTTGAACGTAAAGACCGTGTGGTGAATATGGTGAACCAAATGGATAAAGAAGGTTTTGGCAGCTGTACCAATATCGGTGCCTGTGAAGCAGAATGCCCTAAAGGTATTTCACTTGAAAATATCGCTAAACTCAACCGCGAGTATATTGGTGCAACCTTTGCCGGTAAATAATTTCAAGAAAAAGAAAATTAAAACGGACAAGCCTTCAAAAAGCTTGTTCGTTTTTTTATGAATGACGTGTATGGAAGATTATTTTCTATATTTGTTTTAAATCAAAACAAAAACTCAATGAAAAGCATACTTCTTTTGTTCTGCTCTGCAGCCGTTTTTTTATCATCCTGCGATAAAAAAGATTCGCCCGATACAGTTACGCTGCCCACCGATTATTTTGCTTTTGGAGATGCATATGGAATGTGTATTAGTGATTGTGCTCATTTCTTTTTGCTGAAAAATGATACTTTCTATGCAGATAGTATGGATCGGATGACAAATCCCTGGTTATTTTCAAAAGTCCCCTCTTCATCCGGTAAAGCTTTGAATTTGAGGAAAATACTAAATGATTTCCCTAAATACTTTTATATGAATAATGGTGCGACTATCGGATGCCCGGATTGTGCTGACCAAGGGGGGATTTATATAGAATTCATCCAGGATGGCATAATGAAAAAGTATTCAATTGATACGGATGTAGAAAAACAACCCATCGAAATAAGAGCCTTCGTAAAAGATCTCAGTGTATTTATCGAGAACAATAAGTAAGTGTTTCAATCTTAAATTAAAAGGGCAATCCGGTATCGGATTGCCCTTTTCTTTTTATGCAAAACCGAATTTAGAAATCGAAGCTTACGCCGATATAATTCTGTGGTGTTATCGCTTTTAATTCTTTCTTTATTTTGGCAGGCACTGCAAGCCCGTCTATAAACTGGTGCATAGAGGCTTTATTGATGCCATTTTTGCCACGGGTCAGTTCTTTTAAAGCCTCATAGGGTTGCGGGAATTGCTCGCGGCGCAACACCGTTTGAATGGCTTCTGCTACAACTGCCCAGTTATTTTCCAGGTCAGACTCCAGACGGGCTTCATTCAATAGTAATTTACCGATTCCTTTTTCAAGTGAACGCAAAGCCAGGTAGCTATGAGAAATTGGCATGCCTATATTTCTTAAAACAGTACTGTCGGTAAGGTCGCGCTGCAAGCGGCTGATAGGCAATTTCGCTGCCAAATGTTCGTACAGTGCATTCGCAATGCCGAAGTTCCCTTCAGCATTTTCGAAGTCAATCGGATTCACTTTGTGTGGCATGGCCGATGATCCTATTTCTCCTTTCTTTGTTTGCTGCTTGAAATAATCCATCGAAATGTAAGTCCACATATCGCGTGAAAAGTCGATAAGAATATTGTTGATGCGTTTTAGCGTATCGAATTGCGCAGCAAGATTGTCATAATGTTCAATCTGCGTGGTGTATTGCATTCTTTCCAGGCCCAGTTTTTTGCTCAGGAAATCGTTGCCGAATTTTACCCAATCAGTACCCGGAAAGGCAACATGGTGTGCATTGAAATTTCCGGTAGCACCACCAAATTTTGCGGCAAAAGGTAAATGCGTAAACAGCTGCACCTGACCTTCCAGTCTTTCTACAAACACCATAATTTCTTTACCCAATGTGGTAGGCGATGCAGGCTGACCATGTGTGCGTGCCAGCATCGATATGTTTTTCCAGCTTTTAGCCATTTTGCGCAATTGCAAAATCAGGTTTTGCAGGGAGGGCAGATATTCTTCTTCAATCGCATTTTTCCAGGATAAAGGAATGGCCGTGTTATTAATATCCTGAGAGGTAAGGCCGAAATGTACCCATTCAGCACATTGTTCTGCGCCGAGGGCTGTCAGTTTTTCTTTCAGAAAATATTCTACGGCTTTTACATCATGGTTGGTAATGCGCTCGGTAGCTTTGATGTGCGCAGCATCTTCTTCGGTAAAGTTTTGGTATATCGCACGCAATTTTGCCGGTTTAACGCTTGGCGGTAATGCAAAAACTTTCTTTTCTGCCAGGAAAATAAAATATTCCACTTCTACCAATACCCGGTAACGGATAAGGCCAAATTCAGAAAAATAGGGTGCAAGATTTGAAAGTTGTGCCCTGTATCGCCCGTCAATAGGGCTTATTGCGGTGAGTGCTGATAATTCCATAGGCGCAAAGGTAAAATTGATTTCCCATTTATGATTTAGATTTTTAAATCTTTGCGGGATTCAGCCATTTTAGCGGATAATTATTTTCTCCCGCCATACATTTCCCTGTTCGTCGCGCAGTTCGACAAGGTATTGACCGCTGCCCTGCTTCAGCGAAAGGGTGCTTTTATTGTTTTGAAAATCCAGCTCGTGCTGTTCTATTCGTTGTCCCATCATATTATACAACATAAAACTGACTTTGCCCTGCGATTGCTCGCTGCGGCCGATGTTGAGTATGCCCTCGCTTGGGTTAGGATAGACTGAAAAAACAAGTTTTGTATTTCCTGCCTGCTCTTTAATACTTAATCCTGCCACATAAACTGATTTTTTGAAGGTGTCGATATCTACTGTAGCCAGCATTTTTACCAGGTTGTTGGTCCATGGTATAGAAAAGGTGGAGGTGATGGTATTAGCTGCAACCATTCCTGCTACCGTTGGTGAAAAAGTTCCGGAGTCGCAGCTGAAAATACCTTCCAGCATCCAGAACATTTTTGGGGGTAAGGGGTCGCTTGTATTCATATGGAAATAAGCAGACACCGGGAAGTTAGTAAGCGAAGCTGTGGGCAATCCTCCGTTTACGCTCCAATCGGCAACCACCCATCCGGCCATCACCATCACGATGCCCGACGCGCTGTAAATCAC
>DLGS01000273.1 GCA_002482815.1 Bacteroidetes bacterium UBA7688 | reverse complement strand
GATCAGGGAGGCCGGATACAGTGTGGCGGAAGTGACCGGGCGTAAAATGGAACTGCAAATGAACTCAAGCGGTTCAAAGGCCGTGGTACTCGTGAGAAAGCGGATCAATACCAATGATGCCTTCCGTCAGTTCAACAATAATGAGGTAGATGTATTGATGATTAACCAGAGCGGCAGCACCGGCGCATCGGCTCATGCTATTCCAACAGCTAAAGTGACAAAATCGGAAGTCAGGCAACGGGTAATGATCGTATTGCAGGCAGAGCTGGACATCAATACAGAGGTACAGAAGCGGGGACGTATCAACCGTACCGGCCAAATCATAAAGCCGATCTATGATTATGTATCATCTGCCATCCCTGCCGAAAACAGGCTGATGATGATGTTGCAGAAGAAACTGAAATCACTGGATGCCAACACCGCATCCAATCAAAAACAGTCATCCAAAATACTGGACGTACCTGATTTTTTGAACAAATACGGGGACCGGGTCGTGAAGGAATATCTTTTGGAAAATCCGAACGTAAACCGTTTACTGGATGATCCCCTGCGCCTGAAAAATATCACCGATAGCGATACGGCAGATGCAGAGGCGATGGAAAATGCGGCGCATAAAGTGAGTGGCCGTGTAGCAGTGCTGTCGGTTAAAATGCAGCAGGATTTTTATACGGAAATCACAGACCGGTATAGCGACTATGTTTCTTACCTGCAACAGATCGGCGAGTATGACCTTGAACTGGAGGCCATGAACCTGGAAGCGGAAACCCTGAACAGCAAAGTGGTGAAAATGGGCAAAGGTTCCGGTAGTTCTTTCAGCGAGGACAGTATGCTCGAAACAGTAAAAGCGAATGTGCTGAAAAAACCTTTTACCCCAACCGAGCTGGATAATCTGCTTTCCGAATCACTGCAAGGTGAAGATCCTAAGAAAATGCAGCAGGAGATTATTGACGACTATAGTGAAGAAACCGGCATGGCGCTGGAAATAGAGGAAAAGGAATTGCAGGAACGCTACGCGGAAATGGATAAGCGCATTTACCTGGAGAAGAAGTTCCAGCGGTTAAAAACAGATCAGGAAAGGCAGCAGTATGAAAAAGACAGGGAACAGCAGATTGAAGAAGCGCGTCAGAAGGCTTTACAGGCACTTCGGGGAAAAGCCGCCAGCCGCAAGTATTACCTCGAAAAAATCTTCCGTTTCTTCTATGTCGGTCGCAACCTCAATTTCCCTGTGGATAGCTTTAACGGGTACAAGGAATATGTGCCAACGGTATTTCTGGGCTTTGTGATCGACTGGAAACGCAAGAACCCGTTTCTGCCATCAAAGATCAAACTGCGTTTTGCCCTTGCCAACAGCAATAAGTATTTTGCCATGCCGGCATCTTATGATGACATTAATGCCATCATTGGTGCCAGCTCGGACGTGCCGGAACTGGCAAAGGAACAGATACTGCTCAACTGGAGCAAGTACGTGCAGGATAATAATACTGACCGCAAGACCCGTCATATCATCACCGGCAACCTGTTACAGGCATTCAGCGACTACAAGGGCAAGCTGGTCAATTATACCACCCTTGACGGCAAGGTAAATAAAGGCATCCTGATGCCTGAAAACTGGATACAGGATGAGCTGGTGCAGGACAAGGTAAGCATACCTGTTTTTAAGGCACTGCCGCTGATACGATCCCTGGTGAGCGGCAAATCTATGACCACAAGTACAGGCATAGGCTTTCTGAAACAGGCCGATCAGTTTAAGATCATTGTTCCAATGTCCCGAAAGGTGGGAGGTGATATTTACCTCGACAAACAATTACTGGCATTAGTGGATGGCAATAATTTTCAGCGTACCTCAGATAAAATGACGGCCACACTTCCGGTGAAACATATAGATGCTTTTGTTGAGGTGATACAGAACAACCATAACTGTGCGGTCACGATTACCCGTCACCAGTTCAACAGCATGGAAAAGCAGGCCGGTGTACTGCGCAACCGAAAACCGATCAGGCCGCCGGAACCGGAAAAAGAATACAAACCGGGCGATAATGTAATTGAATTGCTGGAACTGGAAGCCGAAGCCCTTAAACTGAAACTAAGATTAATAGCCGCGTAATTTTTAAACATCCCAAATATGAAATTGACCATAGATAACTATTTCGACCAGGTTGGCCAGTACCTTGATATTATTAATGCCGATAGTGACCTGCTATCTACCCACAACTTTGTGATTAAGGTCACTAAGAACGGTGCAGATTTATCAAAGTACCAGGCAAGTGAGGCCATTGCAGAAACCATTGACCTGTACCTGGACAAGCTGGTAAAATTGAAGGCTAAAGACAAGCCTGCAAAAAAACAGTCAGGCAAATCAACGCCTGCCGCCAAAAAAACGCCTGTCCCGCCAAAGCAGGCGGCAACAGTGAAGAAGAAAGCTGCCGTATCCAAACCACCAAAAACATCGGAGCCTGAAACCGAATCAACGCCGGTGGAGCATATCCCTTCAGATATTGCGCTGGTGAAACGGTATGTGAGCCTGCATGACAAGGATAAAACCTATGACCAGGTACTTGCTATCTGGAGGGCTTTTAATAAAGCAATTGTAGAACGAAAGGTTTCGAAGGATTCGCCTTACAAAAGTGAAATTGCCACCATGAACAGCAGCCTGAAATCGGCACTGGATCAGGCAAGATCGGTAGGCAGCCTGCACCTGGTCATTCCTGCGGCAAAGCTGAAAGCCTACAAGTCCATCGCGGAAAGCGTGGCTAAATCTACCGGTGTGGCCATCCTGATGGAATTTATCAATATCAGCGGCAAGGCCGGGATGAAGGAAAGGGCTGATAAATTGGGTAAGCGTATCATCCGCGCTATGGATGCCGGTAAGCTGACAGGTGACCGGTATCTCAAGGACGTTAAAAAGGCACAGGCTGAAATTGAATCTTACATGAATAGTGAAACTGAGGTAGTCAATATTAATGACTATGCCCTGAACGGGATCGGTGAAATAGCTGTTTTCGGATGCGCCTGTGATAAGGAACTCAGTGGCTTTACCCGTAGCCAGAATGCAATTATCTACAAGCTGATCCTGGAAAAAGTAAAAAATCTCCAGGACGGCGAATTAGACCGCGCATTCAGCGATACTATTGCGCCTGGCCTTTGTAAAACAATTGCACAAAAACTGATACATTCAAGAATGCTGACCATGTCGCTGCTACGTAATCCTGCAAAGGTTTCCGGCGGCAACCAGGTACTGAGTGGTTCCGGTACAAATCGTTACAAGGCGTATGATTTTGGAACCGAAATCATGGATATGCGCCTGCGAAATGCCGGTTCCGGAGCCAAAGAATATACCCCAACCGGCAAACCGAACAAACGTCATGGCTTATCTGGCATTGCCGAGGCACCTGTACCGCCGGAGGTTACGGAAGATTTAAAGATTATGTCTGCCAGTGAGCTGGTCAATCAGAAATTCAGAACGATGGGTCTGCAGGGCAAGTACCGTAAGCTAATCGGCGACCCCGAACCTGGATTTTCTGCAATGATTTATGGCAAGCCAAAGCAGGGTAAATCCACGGTAGCCATTGATATGGCGAAGGAATTTACCCGGTATGGAAAAGTGCTGTATTGCGCCTTTGAAGAAGGACATGGTTACACTTTGCAGGATAAAGTGATCCGTAATAAGGCAAACGTACCGGGGCTTGACTTTGCGAATAAACTACCACCAAACCTAAGTATGTACCAGTTCGTATTTGTGGACAGCGTTAGCGATGCCGGACTGGATGAAGTAGCTTTTAAAGGATTGATTAAAGCCAACAAACCCCACACCTCAATCCTGGGCATCTTCCATGCTACCAAAGGCGGGAATTTCAGGGGTGGTCAGACTTATGCCCATGACGTGGATGTACTGATTAAAGTAGATAGTGGTGTTGCCGAAGCACAGGGCAGGTTTGCACCACCTAACCAGATCAATATACAAACGCTGACTAATTCGCCGGATAAAATAGCTGCATAAAGAAACTTACCTATTCTTGCTGGCTATAGTAAAACCCCAACCTGCCGATACTGGCAGGTTGGGGTTATTTCTTTTGGTTTAGCCCTGACGTACAGGGCACAAAAAAAGCCAGCCCAGAAATGAGCCAGCCCCTATAAACCCTATCGCAATGATAAGAAATAAATCTACCAGTGAACGCTTTATTTTTCTTGTTCTATTCGCTCAGGACACCGTTACGTTCTTATCGGTGTACGGAATTTGCAGCATAACATTCGTACCCTTCCCTAATGAAGAATCAATTTTTAGTTTCCCTTCCACGATCATGGCTCTTCGGCTCATACTCTGCATTCCAACGCTTCCTGAATAATGATGCTGACCCGGATCAAATCCTCGTCCATTATCCCGTACACTCATTTCAAAAATGCCGGGTTCGTATCTCAGCGTAATTTCAATGCAATCCGCTTCGGCGTGTTTTATTACATTCTGTACAGCTTCCTGGGCAATACGAAAAACCATTACTTCCGTTTGTGGTTCAAACTTTTTCGTTATCCCGCTAATGTTGATGTTGCACCTGATCTTCTTGGAATTGTTGACCCAGGCAACTTCCTCCTTCAAAGAACTGATCAGTCCTTTCTTTTCAAGATATTCGGTATTTAGGGTATGACTGATATTGTTGGTATCCATGATCAGCGTATCGATCATTTCGCCGGTATCATGAAGCAATGTCTCATTTTCGTTTAATGGATTCTTCGCCAGCCAGTGCAGGTTCATTCTTACCATATTGAGCATCTGGTTTACATTGTCATGCACTTCAAGGGAGATCAGGTACATTGTACGATCCTTTTCTGCAATCAATGCCTGTAAGTATTCCTTGTTTTTCCTGTTCTGTTTTTTCTGGAATGTTATCAGAAATACAATCAGGCCAAAAATGAAAATTACCGTCATAAGCGTAACGGTAATCATAAACGGAATCATTGATTTATCAGTATTGAACATGGATAGCTTTCATTTTAGGATATCGAAAGAAGATTAAGCCAAAAGAAGAGTAGGTAATAATATTGATGATCAGAATGCTGAAATCAAGCATTTTGGCATCTTCAGCATCATCACCAAATTTATCATAGACACCCCAGGCAGATAGAGTGGCACATTGATAGAACAAAAGAATAAAAGGCAACCAGAAGTGAACCTTCCGTTGCAGTTCCAGTTTATCGCTATCAATGCGCAACAGCCGGTAAATGGCAAAAAGAGAGAAGCAAACCACTACCAGGCACTCCAGGAATATAAAGTTAGAACTCAGCGTGTCTATGGGCTGAAGAAAAAGGGTATTCATAACGCCGAGCAGAACTCCTGCTGCGGCGATATAAATACCCACATTTTTCTTTTGCAATACAGGAACACTAAAATTGAAGTAAAGACTGATTAACACAAACTCAATAAAAATTGAAGGTGTATATACCGGGTAATTATTGTGGTATTTCCATGCAGCGTAATAACCTATCCCTTCGGTCAGAAACCCAAGCCAGATCAACAGGCAGATGATCTTTGCCGCCCGGTCAACCCTGTGGAACCGGAACAACAGATAAAAGGCTACAGTGAAAAGTGTCCCCCAATAATAATAAGTCAGTATATGCCTCAACGCTAAAAAATGTGCAAATTTATTGTAATAAATTTTGTGCTGCGCTTCCTGCGTCCGGGCAATTACGCGGACATGGTACCGCGTGGTTCGGAACCATATTCCCAGGAGCGAAGATGTAGTTGCCATCTTTCCCAAAACCTGCAAATACAATCGTCAATGCCCCGCTTTTATAACCCGCGTTCTGTCCTCCATGCCCCGTATTGATATACTCAAGGGTATGGGCGAGCATTACCTTTACCCGTTTGATTTCAGGGTTTTTAAGATAATTCCTTAAAAGATCAGCATCCACGATCAGCGAATGCACGTCAGGGTTCTGTAAATCAGCATCACTTGAAATGCTTGCCAGATAGCTGCCGATCATTTTATTGGCAGTGTCTTTCGGGATATACCCCTCATAATCGGAACGATCCCCCGGCTTTGGGTTACAGGAATGCAGGGTTAGGGCAATAGAGGCCATCCCCAAAAGTGTAATCACTTTCATTGAAATTTTAATTTAATATGTGAACAAAAATCAGAGGGGAGAAATACCCGGATCTATGGTTACATAGCCATAGCGGACGGCATACATTGCCAATCCTGCCTGTGTCTTTACTTCCAGTTTCGTATATAACCTGCTTCTGTGGCCTTCGATGCTTTTAGGGGTTGAATCCATGAGGACTGCAATCTCTTCGTACGTCTTGTCCTGAATGCTCAGTTTTAATAATTGTATTTCTTTCCCGGTCAGGTGCGGCAGATCATACTTCCCGCTGCGGACACTTCTAAGGAACTTTGGCGTAATTAATTCCGTATTGCACCAGCCTGTCTGGTGCAGGTCGATGATGGCCTGTTTGATGTCCATAGGATCTGCATTCTTAGTCAGATAACCATCCGCACCAGACAGGATCATCCGGATAACATACTCTTCCGTCAGGTAGCCGGACAGAACGAGCAGTTTCATCTTACCCCACCTTTTTTTGATCGTAGCAACGGTTTCAAAACCGTTCATCTCCGGCATAACGATGTCAATAAGACAAACCTGCGGCAATGTTTTAGCTGCTGCTATTTTCTCGATGAGTTCCCTGCCGTTTCCGGCCTGGATCATTATTTCTATGCCCCCTAATTTTTGTAGATAATCAACAACTGTAGTCCTTACGAAAGAGTGATCTTCGGCATAGGCAATGTAAACAGGCGGTGAATCTTTGGTATTGCTCTTTGCGGTCATGCGTGATTCCCCTGGGATATTTGACGGGCGCAAATGTATGGCTATTAACACAGTAAAGTTTGGGGGATATCCCCTTGTTGATTAAGGCGATAACGTTTAAAATACGCGCACGCAGTTCCCTATATGCGTTAGCGAAAAATCGAACAATCCCGCTTTCGCTAATAGAAAGTTTATAGGATAACCCCCGTAAATAATCAGAAAAACCACTGAATTTATTTCTGAAAACCTACGCAATCAATCGCCTGGTAGCGGTGACTTTTGCAGCCCGATAAACGTTTCTAAACCGTCACCGGCAAAGACCTGATCCGAGCGGTGAAAATTGATAAATTAACCTGTTCCTGAATGCCAGATCACATTGAATACCGGGGATTAAAACACTATCCTTCCGGGAATGCAGTACTTCAAAAAAACGATACCGGTTTAAATATTTCCAGGCTGGGTAAATCCCATGACGGAATACTAATCGACACAGACGGGGCATTAACCTGGGACATCAGTCTTTATCCCGTTCCTATTGAAAGCAACACGGTCCTGGGCGCAACTTTCAATCAGAAGGACAGGTTGAAGCGAATAAAGACAGTGGCGCAATGGGCGATTATGCAATGCCCTGAAGGCTCACATGCTTATCTCGTACTGAACAGTAAGCTGGAAGGTCAGCAGATTCATCTGAAGGCAAAAAAGGAAAGGCGGGAATTATTTTCCAATGCCTATGCTAATCCAAGAACCCCGTCGAGCAATTGGTTGATTGCGGCGGCATTTAATCTGCGTGCTATGCCGCTGACCATATCCAATATTGACTATGAAACAAGGTTTGACTACAACAAACACGGACTGGTTACCGGCATCACGATTACAAAATCATTTTGCGGCAAAGGGATCGTAAGCCCAGGGACAGACAGTAGCCAGCTTTCGGCAGCCAGGCCAGTTGTGAAAGGAGCCTGTTACGAGGTGGATCAATTGCATATTACCTCAACTTTTTCGTATCCCCAAGGTCTTGCGCCGGAACTAAAAGGCACTATTACCCAGGTCATCCTTACCGGGCAGGGGTTGGATGATTTTTCAATTATAGATGAACGTCATTCAAAGGCTGACAATTTTATGTCATAACCTGAAAGCCAATACCAGCAGGGGATAACCCCCGATAATAGTTAGGAAAACCCCTTAGATATTTATATATATCTACTCAATTTTGTTGTTGCAAATGATTCCCGAATATCCTGTTGATCCCGAAAAATATTCATCTGCCAAAATGATGGATTATGAAAAGTGCCTTTACAAAATATTGCACCCTTTACACAAAAAGAACGCCCCGTTGCTTCAGACAAACCGGGACGTTCCTGATGGTGCTGCATTGTATCCATCCACCATAGCTATTCGATACTATGGTTTGATCTGATAAGTGCAATTGCACAATTTGTAATTTTTAAAATTAAAAAAAATGAGAAAGATCTCAATGCTTTTATTAGCCGCCTCTTTAATCAGCGGGGCAGCAATAGCGCAACACGAAGTAGGATGCGACTTCACGTCCATTTCGAGTAATATAACATCCAACACCACCCTTTCGGCCAGTACCCTCTACCGCCTGGAAGGTTGTATTCACGTAACCAGTGGTGTGACGCTTACCATACCCGCCGGAACTACGATCATGGGGCAAAAGTCATCTACTGCGGTATTGATCATTGACAGGGGCGGGAAACTGGTATCGCAGGGAACTGCTATGAACCCTGTAAAATTCACCTCTGACCAACAACCTAGTTATAGGGCAGCAGGCGATTGGAACGGTATCACAGTTTTAGGTTATGCTACCAACAATACCAGCAATTCCATTACGCTGACCAATAACAGGGATTGCTCTGTGACCGGCGGGGGTACGAATGATAATGATAATTCAGGAACGTATAAGTTCATGCGCATTGAATATCCAATTTATGGCTTATCAATGGTTTCGGTAGGTGACGGTACGGAATTTCATGATGTTCAGGTATCCTATCCCTCTGAAAACGCTTTGGAGTTGTATGGCGGGAAAGTCAATTTTAAAAATTTTGCGTCATTGAATGCCAAAAGGTATGATATACTGGCCACACATGGCAACCGGTCAAAAGCCCAGTTCATTCTGGGAGTACGTTTAGACCTCAGCGCGAACGTGTCAACCAGTGATTTGTCCAATGGTATTGTGTTCAGCAATAATGATGATGCTGCCGGTGGATATGCAAGTTCAATGGGTGCAGCCAATAACCATCCTGTATTCAGCAACGTTACCCTTATCGGCCCTAAATATTGCGGTGCGACTACCGGTCTGACCAATTTCAAAAATGGTATCCTTTTCAGGAATAACACCGAGGGCGGGATATACAATAGTGTGGTTGCAGGATGGCCTAACGGCATCTTCATGAATGGATCATCTACTATTGCCAATGCTAACAGCAGCAGCACCATTAAGTTTGATTACAACAGCCTGTATAACTATGCTACAAGTTCAGGCAACTCACCTTCCTGGACATCGGGTTGTGAAACTACACTGGCCTTATGGTTAAACGGATCGGTGAATAGCTGTGCGATGCAGGGCAATCAAATTGGCTTGTCCGTATTAGGATATAGCAGTACTGTATGCGGCAACTATTGCAGCACAGCACC
>DLGS01000417.1 GCA_002482815.1 Bacteroidetes bacterium UBA7688 | reverse complement strand
AGTCGTAAGTGATTTTGTTGACGGTAATAAAATACATATTCTCATCAATAATTCTGCCGGTCCGCCAGAATTATTGATGAGAATATGTATTTTATTACCGTCAACAAAATCACTTACGACTGTGCGAACCTGTTCAGGATTTGAATAATCAGCAACAATATATTGATGTTGCTGACCTTTATCAGTAGCAAGGGTTTTGATTGCTTCTTTCAGCGCAATTTCATTGCGGGCTATCAGTGTGCAATTTGCGCCTAAATCGGCCAACGACTGCGCGGAAGCCAATCCTATTCCTTGTGTACTACCTGCTATCAGGGCATTTTTACCGGATAAATCGAGTGATATCATAGACTAAAATTATTATTGATTTAAGGAAATTGTTGAAAAAAAAATTATGATGAAATCTGGATTTGTAAATAATACAAAAACGGATTTGTAAAAAGCATTACCGCCTTTCTGCAAAGAAATCTTTCATCAGCTGAGCACATTCCTGCTCTAAAATGCCATAAGATAAAGATGCTTTCGGATGAAAAGGATTCTGAGTTCCAACCGTTTTTTTATAGCCGTTTTTTGGATCTGAAGCACCAAAAACTATACGGCCAACTTTACTCCAGTAAATTGCACCGGCGCACATCAGGCAAGGTTCGAGTGTCACGTATAATGTGGCTTCCATCAGGTATTTTGCACCTAAAGTATTGCAGGCAGCTGTTATGGCAATCATCTCTGCATGGGCAGTACTGTCGGCCAGTTGTTCAACCTGGTTACTGCCACGACCAATAATTTTATCATTCCAAACCACCACCGCACCTACAGGCACTTCTCCTGCTTTGTATGCGTCCTGTGCCAATCGCAAAGCCTCTTTCATATAATGGGTATCATCCAGCATTTCTATTCCTTGTTTTGTGTGTCAATTACGATTGTAACAGGGCCATCATTCAAAAGGCTGACCTGCATATCGGCGCCAAAGATACCTTTCGCAACAGGTTTACCCAAAAGGGAATTCAATTTTTCACAGGAATATGCATACAATGGAATGGCTTTGTCAGGGCGGGCAGCCTTAATGAATGAAGGACGGTTACCTTTTTTGGTCGAAGCAATTAAGGTAAACTGACTAATAAGCAATAGCTCACCATTAACATCGGTAACAGATTTATTCATCAACCCATTCTCGTCAGAAAAGATTCGCATGGCTGCAATTTTAGTGCAAAGCCAATCTGCATCCGCCTGCCGGTCATTTTCATCTATACCCAAAAACACCAACAGACCCCCTTCGATTTCACCACAAACATTTCCATCCACAGAAACGCTTGCATTGGCAACTCTTTGAATTACTGCTTTCATATATTAACACTGAAGATTTGAACGACTAAAATAGGAATATTAGCGTGTCTTAAGCAACAAATATATCATACAGCAAAAGCCCGCCGGAAGCAATACAAATAATTGAAACCAGGTTTTTGAGTTGCTTCCGCTTTACGTTAAGCTTTGAAACGATTTTTGCTCCAAATTTAGCGTAACAATAAAGGATAATAAATGCGCCCAACATATTCGCCAAAGAGAATAAAATAAGCGCTGCCACACTCGTTTCCAACAAATCTTTTTTAATCAAAATGATACCCCAAAAGAACCAGAAAGGAATCTGTTGAGGATGAATGAATATCGACCAATAACCACGTCGGATAAGATTTTGCTGCATCACAGATTCTGAAGTTTTGCGCTCCAAAAGACCTGCAAAACCTATAATAAAGAGAAAGGCAACGGATAGGTATTGAGCGACAGAAATAATAATCGGGTAATCCATCAGCATCTTCAAACCATACAACGAGAAGAAACTGTACACCCCTTCCATTAATAACGTCATTCCAATAAAAAGGCACAATTTCAGCGGCTTGCCCTGACCTGAAATTTCGATAATAGACAGGTTAATATTATTGACCATCACATACCCAATCAACCCTATAAAAATTCCGATAAGAAATATCATCCCGAAGCTTGATCTTTTTGTTAGTGAGGGTTAAATTTAAGTTCAAAAATAGATTTTAAAACTCATGGCGAATGTGTTCATTATGTGAAATAAATGTTGCAGATAATATTGGATAAAATATCCCTTGAAACTATTCTAAATAATAGATTACCAAAGAAATGAGATTTAGCATTTTGGTACCTGCTCTAAATTATTGATGGCAAAAACCTATCTTGGCATAGAATTTGAAACAAGAAACAGACAATAGGGTGAAGGCATTATGATTAGAATACGGGGCATCGTTTTAATATGTTTTTTGGTGTGGAGCATCAATGTTGATGCCCAAACTATAGATAGCAATATAAAAGACAGTTCTGAACAAAAAATTATCGATAAAAAACTACAAAAAGAAGCCGAGAAAATTACACAACAGCCGCTGCGAAAATCTGCTGATAGTGCTGTAAAATCATTTGTTGACTCTTTATTATCAACACTCACTCCGGACTCAATTTCAAAATTAAAGCCCGCCGGAAAATCAGTCAGGGGGATTATCCGCGATTTAAATACAGGTGAAGGCATTCCCTTTGCGCAGATTTTGATTCCACAATCTGCAATGGGAACAAGTGCAGAACTGGATGGCACTTTTATATTCGACTATATCGATGCTCCATCTGACAGTTTATTAATAAGCGCTCTGGGCTATAAAAAACTCTATCGAAAATTTGACACCAGCCTGCAGGAAAATATAGTTGAATTTGAACTTTCAAGATCCGACAATTTATTGCGGGAAGTGATTATCAAACCTGGTGAAGATCCTGCAGTTGCTTTAGTAAAAAAAATAATCAAGGCTAAGCCGCAAAATAATCCTGACAAATACGGCAACTATAAGTATGAGCTGTACAATAAGCTGGAGCTGGATTTGGTACGCATGACAAAAGAGCAGTTTCAGAAGCTGCCGATGATGAAACCCTTTGGTTTTATTTTCAATAATGTGGACTCCTTCTCTGAAAAAAAACCATTTCTGCCGGTTTTTCTAACCGAAACTTTATCCGATTATTATTTTCAGCGGCATCCCAAAAAGACAAAAGAAGTGGTGAAAGCCAGCCAGGTAAAAGGAATTGAAAACGAAAGCGTCACTCAGTTTTTGGGCGGGATGTATCAGCAAATCAATATGTACGATAATTTTATCGACATCTTCGGGAAACAGTTTGTTAGCCCGATTAATGGCAATGCACCTTTCTATTATAAATATCAGATCAAAGACACCCAATTCGCTTACGGCCAAAGAATCATTCTTGTGCAATTTGCACCAAAGCGTGATGCCGAAAATTGCTTCACAGGTGACTTTTGGGTAGCTGATTCTGTTTACGCCATCCAGCGAATGAGCCTTGATATTTCGCCCAATGCCAATATCAATCTGGTGAACAGAGTAAGCCTTTACCAGGAATTTGCACCGGCAGGTGATTCACTTTGGTTCAACGTGAAAGATAAGTTTATCGCAGATTTCACCATTCCCTACGGAGGCAAAAAAATCCCCGGTTTTATCGGTCGGAAAACAACTTCCTACAAAAGCATTTTGCTAAATGACAGTTCTGTTGCGCAATTTGTAAACAATAAAAAATTAAAACCAGATGTAATTATTGAAGATGGCGCACGTACTAAAGATGCAGATTATTGGAGTAGTGTGCGCCACGATTCTTTAAATAAAAATGAGAAAGCCATTTATTCAATGATTGATACTTTGAATACAATGCCCATTTTCAACAGAACAAAAAATACCATTCTTTTTCTGAGTAGAGGAACCCAGAATTTCGGCCCGTTCGAGTTCGGACCTTATTGGTCTGTTTTTAACCGAAATCCAATTGAAGGCAATCGCTTCCGTTTTTCAATGGGTACCAATCCAAAACTTTTCAAGGATATTTACCTGAACGGCTACGCAGCTTATGGCACGCTGGACCAGCGCTTCAAATATAAAGTATCCGGTTTGTTTTTATTGGAAAGGCACCCCCGGCATCGCATATATGCTTCCTACAGCAGCGATATCGACAGAAGTATCAGCTATTATTCAGAAGCTGCTACCGACAATTTCCTGAGTAATTCTGTAAGGAAACGCTATCTGCCATTCAAACTTGCTTTTGTAAAAAATGCTCATCTGGAGCATTACAAAGAATATTATAATGGCTTTAGCCATGAGTTTACTTTTATCCGTAGAGAATTCGCGCCTTATACACCATTACCTTCATCCACTATTTTTAAAAATCTGGATGGCAATCCTTCAGCCGATGTGGTAAGTACCGAACTGGGTATGAAATTTCGTTTTGCTTACAAAGAGAGATTCCTGGAAGGAGACTATCATCGCCTCAGCCTCGGCAGCAAATACCCGATCGTGTCGTTACGCGTGGCTTTTGGATTGAAAAACGTATTAAACAGCGGATATGATTATCAAAAGGTAACACTGAATGTTTCCGACATTTTGCGTTTGCCGCATTTGGGCACCATCACTTATAATGTCTTCGCCGGCAAACATTTTGGCGTGCTTCCCTATCCGCTTCTGGAAGTACACCCGGGAAACGATTATTATTATTACAGCCCATTTGCCTTTAGTATGATGAACCGTTTTGAATTCCTGAGTGATACATATGCCGGAGTAATGTTTGAACATAATGTAGGTGGAGGATTGTTCAATTATGTTCCGCTTTTAAAGAAAATAAAATTCCGGCAGTTCTGGACGATTAAAACAGCAATCGGCCGGCTTTCAGATGAGAACAAGGCCCTGAATCTGAATAAAGGTTTTGAATTTAAAACGCTGGAATCGACTCCCTACGTAGAAATAGGAACCGGAGTGGATAATATTTTTCAGTTATTCCGCATAGACTTCGTTTGGCGTGTGGCACCTGCCCCGCTTGCGAATGAACCACTTGAAAAACGGTTCGGAATTTTCGGAAGTTTCAGAGTTGCTTTTTAATAAGCACCAATATTCGTTGAGCCACTTTTGTCATCCAGGTTATTACCATAAAAAGGAGCAGCACCGGCATTAATGGCAGGTGAACCGGATTTTAAATGAAAATTCCATTTTTCGGTATCTTCAAATAATGGATCCTGAAGAAATTTGCAACCCGGGAAAAATACATTCGCGTTCACACTTTCTGCTTTTATCAGGCAATTTTCAAACTGAACCAAAAACTTACCCGAACCTTTATTATTGCAAATCAGTTCATCTTTCAATGTTCCATAGATAATACAATTGCGGACACTGGCTGTCAGTTCACCGGGAATAAAACCAATCTGGCTCGTATCCAGGTAATTGAGTAATGACATAACAGGTGCATCAGAATGGCTGACAAAACGGGTACCGTAAGTAACAAACGTACACTGGTCAAATTCAAAATTTCCACCCTGGAAAACACCCACATTTTGTGCCCCACAATTATTGATTAAAGTATTGCGCATTCTCACTTTTCCACCAAAACTCAACAAGCCATACCCGATAGAATTCTGAATAACACAATTATCAATTTGCACGCCATCTTCGGGTTGAGTAATTGCAGGATTATTATCAACCTGGATAACTGCCGGCTGAACATAAGCCTGATTTCCATTGGTAAAAGTTAGTATTGTAGAGGCACCCGCATTTTTAATGATGGTCCATTTCAGCTTATTATTTTTACTGTCTTGTGTAAAATAGATTCCACCCCATTCTCCCGGCAAATCGAGGTAAGAAAAATAACTGCGGTCAATCCGGTCGCTCTGAAAAATAACACTATCCGTTTTCGTTCCGTTTATTATTAAGGTTCCTTCAATGAACAAACGTGAATTCGGATGAACATAAATCCTGCAACCCGGATTAATCGTCAGGGTTTGGTTTTTGGCAACGTTTGGATCATTCAAAATAACGTAAGGCAAAACATTATCCCAGGTTTGTGTAACGAGACTATCGTCCTTTCCACCTACAATATACCTTGCATTTTGCCCGAAAGCCACCAGCGGCACCGAAAATTCTTTTCCGTTTAAAGTGGCTATCAGTTTGTCTTCTACAATAAAAGGAGATAACGCAGAGTTTGGGTCGATGGTGACTGTGCTGTAGACATACATACTATCGCGCGGAGCAAGTTCCTGGTCTTTTACATCACTGCCTGATATGCCATTCACATTAATTTTAAACGGCGAACCATTCCCTTTTCCGAGGCGCACACTGCTCAGCGTGACTGGTTGATTTTGTTCGTTGTAAATTTTTATCTTGTAGGTGGCGCTGCCTAATGAAGTAAAAACAGTGTCAAACAATAATGTATCTGCCGAAAATCTTAAAGCACCGCCATTAGTCAGCAACTGTGTCTTTTTGCATGAACTGCCGGTCAGCATTAACAAAGCAAAACATACCACTGACAAAATTTGAAGAAAACGCATATTTAAATAATAATATTGGGCGAATTTAACGGATTTAATTGGCACTACTAATGGATTATATAAACGCAACAGCCAGTGAATTGTTGTTTGTAATTAAATATTCAAAAAATATAAGTGTATATTTGCGCAAATATTTAAGACAATGAAAAAAATCATTTACACTTCTGTTGCCCTTCTTTTATTGGGCTTTACTGTATTGCCGGCTTGTAATAAGCTGAAAGAACTGGCAAAAGTCAACCTTACGCTTGATAACGCAAAAGGTGAATTTGACATGCCTGAATTAACTGCTATTGGTGAAGTAAACCTTGGTACAGCAGATACTTACATCAACCTGGATAGTCTCATAAAAGCTGAAAACAGCGATGTTAGTGCAAATAATATCCGCTCTGTGCATATGAAATCCTGCACTTTGGTATTGACAAATGGTACTGCGATTAATAACTTTTCTGCACTTGAGTCTTGTAAACTGGAAATAAAATCGAATAAAAAAACGGATTATGTCCAAATGGCTTCAGTGACCAATAATCCTGATGTGGAAGCTTATTCTCTCAACATGCCAGTTGACCAATCCATAGAATTGAAAGATTATTTCCTGAACGCAAATGTTTTTACCATCAAAGTTTCGGGTAAAAACCGCAAAATGACAACACAGCCACTTCACTGCCGCGTAGAACTGAAATATACGCTAGAGGCCGGTTTATAATCAGAGCTTTTAAATAAAACAACCCTCATGAAGCCATTTCGTGAGGGTTGTTTTATTTAAAAAATATCGGATAAAAACTACTTAGAAATAATCAATAAAGCGAATTTATAAAAGGTGTCCGTTTAAAATCTTAAATTCGAATATTAAAACAGCTCGACAAATGAAATTTAGCAGCTTTGCATTATTGTGTACAGTTTTTTGTTTTCAAGGCTTTGCACAAAATAATAGTGTGCAAGTGCCTTTTGTAATACCAAAAGCCGCTACAGTAAATCTATCTGAGATTATGGTGGATTGGAACCCTGTATTGCAAAATGTGGAAGCACCAAAGCCCGATGGCAACAAAACAAGCTTGCAAAAAATAAAAGACAGCCTCAGCAAGGTGTATCCCAAAAAATCACAAATGAAGGATGCTCCGCAGCAAACTCCTTCTAAAAAAGGAAGCACGAAGAAAACAACAGCACTGACTGCGCCTTTTTTGGGGCGCAATTTTTTGGGCAATTTATTCAGTAACAGCACGCCAAATGATAATGATATTGCGGTGTCCAACGGCAATAAATTGCTATCCGTCCAAAACACGACAATTTATACATGCGATGCGGGAGATTTTGCCGGCACTTATCGTTCAGTGTCGCTGTCCGCCTTTGCCTATAAACTACCCAACCCACATTCAAAATTTGACCCCAAGGCCTTATACGACCCTTCAAGCGATAAGTTTATTGTGCTTTTCCTGAACGGCTTTACCGATTCCACCAGCAGCATTTCCGTTGCTTTTTCGCATACCAACGACCCGAATGGCAGCTGGAGTTTGTATGAACTACCGGGTAATCCTTTGAACAATGGCTTGTGGAGCGACTTCCCGATGTTTGCTGTAACCGAAAAGGAATTATTTATCACCATCAATTTATTATATCCGGATTCCAGCTGGCAGACCGGTTTTAATGAAACCCTGATTTGGCAAATAGATAAAAGCACAGGCTATGGCGGGCTTTCGCTCAATTCACTTTTACACCACGATATCAAATTTAACGGTCGCCCGGTGCGCAACCTTTGTCCGGTCAAAGGCGGTTCAAAACTTTATGGTCCAGATATGTATTTCCTTTCCAACCGCAATCTTGACGCGCAAAATGATACCGTATTTCTGGTTCATGTAACCGATACTATCGGAGCGCCCGGTTTAGCAGTTGATGTAAAATCATTAACTGCTCCACATGCTTATTTTGCTCCACCCAACGCTTTACAACCCGGCCCCAGTGGCACTCAAACGCTGGCAACCAATGATGCCCGTATGATGGGCGCTTTTATTGAAAACAATAAAATACAGTATGTGCATAATACACTGGATACAGCCAGTGGTAACGCTGCAGTTTATCATGGTGTGATTAATAATGTCAGTACTTCGCCAATTATTGCACACCACATTATCAGAGATCCGCTGCTCGAATATGGCTACGCCAACATTTCTTACCTAGGCAATAGCAGCACGGACAATAGTGCCATTATCAATTTTGACCACTCGGCGGCGACTGTATTTCCCGGGGTATCGGCGCTTAAAACTGACGGAGCCGGCGACTACTCTCCTATTCTTACCGTAAAACCCGGTGTGGCTTATGTGCGTGTATTGGGTGGCATTGAACGTTGGGGCGATTATTCCGGTTCCCAAAGAAAATACAACCAACCGGGCAGAGTATGGGTGAATGGACTTTTCGGTAACACTTCCAAACAAAATACAACCTGGATAGCCGAGCTGGCAGAAACGTCTCTGGTCAACATTCCTGAAGCAGAAGCCGGTGAACAAAATTCATTGAGCATTTACCCCAATCCTACCAGCGATCGAATGACCGTACAGATTGTATTAGCCAAAGCTGATTATCTCGAGTTTCAAATCTTCGATATGAATGGCAAACTGGTCAACCTGTTATTGCGGGAGCGCGTAAAAAAAGGGAAGAACAATTTTAGCTTTTCAACTACGCCTTTGGCCAGCGGCAATTATATACTTCGTGTAAATAATGCGCAAAACGAAGTGTTTGCAAAGCAATTTGTAAAACAATAATCGAATCAAAAACTACCTGGGAAAGCTTAAACGGGTAAGACTCTGTATAACCTTTTTTGTTTCTTAAAATAAGGAAGGCTCTCTCAAAATCAACTTCATTTCAAGTATTGAAGGCTAACATTAATGAACTATTTTTGAGCAAAATAATTATGCCGAATAGTGTTGCCGAACTGAGGACTGTAAATGTAACGCGCTATGTGACACCATTGCGCGAAGGTGGTTCGATGCCGGCTATAGCAGAGGCGGACGATGGTTTCTTATACGTGCTTAAGTTTCGCGGAGCGGGACAAGGACCCAGAGCTTTGATTTCTGAATTGATTGGCGGAGAAATCGCCAGGCTATTAGGTATTAAAATGCCGGAACTGGTTTTTGCCAATCTGGACGAAGCCTTTGGACGGACAGAAGCCGATGAAGAAATACAAGACCTTTTGAAGGCCAGCACAGGCCTTAATCTTGCCCTACATTATCTTTCCGGAGCCATTACTTTCGATCCGACAGTCAGCCAACCGGATGCTTTACTGGCATCTCAGATTGTGTGGCTGGATTGCCTGTTGACCAATATGGACCGTACCTGCCGGAATACGAATATGCTGATGTGGCACAATGAACTCTGGCTCATCGACCACGGTGCATCCTTATACTTTCACCATACCTGGCAAAACTGGGAAGAGCAGGCCATAAAGCCGTTCACGCTTATAAAAGACCATGTTTTACTTCGTTGGGCATCTCAGTTAAACGAAGTAGATGAAGCTTTCCGGAAAATGCTGACCACAGAAATGATAGACAGGATTGTCAGCTTTATACCCGATGAATGGCTTGCAGAAGAAACTATTTTTCCCACCATTGAAGAACATAAAAAAGCCTACGCTCAGTTTTTGAAAAGCAGATTGGCACATTCCGAACTATTTGTAAAAGAGGCGCAGCATGCAAGACAAACACTTATTTGAGTACGCTGTAATAAGGGTAATGCCAAAAGTAGAAAGAGAAGAATTTCTAAACGTTGGCATCATTCTTTATTGCCCGAAACAAAAATTTCTGGAAACTTTGTTTATTGTCAACGAGCAAAGAATTGTCAATTTCTCTGCCGAAATTGATATTCAAACTTTGAAAGCAAACCTATCATCGTTTCAGCGGATAACTGCTGCAAAAGAAGATTCCGGCCCAATTGGTCAATATGATATGGCGGCCCGGTTTCGGTGGCTGACAGCCACGCGCAGTACGGTTATCCAATGCTCTAAAGTACACCCTGGTTTTACTGCAAACTCACTAGAAACGCTGAATAAACTTTTCGGGGATCTGGTGTTATAAGAAACAAAAAACCCGGTCCTTGCGGCCCGGGTTTGTTTGCTGTATATTTACTCTGTGTACTATTTGAACTGTGGAATCATTTTGTTTACCAGGTCAGTCATTTTAGCAAGACCTTCTTCCGGTAAGTTCCCTTTTTTGAATTCAGCAAGGATATCAGCGTGCTTCAATTCCATTTCGCTCATAAAGGCTGCTTCAAACGCTTTCACGTTTTTCACCGGTACTTCGCGGATCAGGTTGTTCGTTCCGATGTAGATCATGGCAACTTGCTTTTCCACACTGTATGGAGCAAACTGAGGTTGTTTCAAAATCTCAAGGTTACGGGCACCTTTATCGATAACGTTTTTAGTAGCAGCATCAAGGTCACCACCAAATTTAGAGAAAGCTTCCATCTCACGGAAAAGCGCCTGGTCCAATTTAAGCGTACCGGATACTTTTTTCATTGATTTGATCTGAGCGTTACCACCCACACGGCTTACAGAGATACCTACATTGATCGCCGGACGGATACCGGAAAGGAACAAGTTCGTTTCCAGGAAGATCTGACCATCAGTGATGGAGATAACGTTTGTAGGAATGTAAGCAGATACGTCAGCAGCTTGTGTTTCGATGATTGGCAATGCAGTCAGTGAACCACCACCTTTTACCAAGTGTTTGATGCTTGGTGGCAAATCATTCATTGTTTGAGCAATCGCATCGTTATTGATAACTTTTGCAGAACGCTCAAGCAAACGGCTATGCAGGTAGAATACGTCACCAGGG